>JAHJFL010000071.1 GCA_018824795.1 bacterium
GCAGACTCTTTCTCATTATAAGAAAGTGCTTCGAGCCTTACTTCGTAATCATTTAAATCTTTTGTTAGAGTAGATAAAAGTTTTGCTTTCATAGGATAATTTGCTTTTACATCATGTATTTTTATCAAGGTATTTTTTTTATCTCTATATTCATCTTTTTCTTTGTTTAAAAGTACTAAAGCTTTTTGTTTGTCTGCCTCTTTATTTTTTATAGTTGCTTCACGGGTAATTTTTATATTATGTATTTCTGCATATTCCTGAGAAAGCAAATTGTGTTGCAGTGTTTGTGCATAGGTAAGTACCCAGTATGTGATTGGATATGCAAAAGCAATTGCAATGGAAGCTGCAATGACTAAAATAAGTTTACCGCTTTCACGTTTTGCAAATTGCGGAGGGCGATGAAAAACAGTAAAGTTGCTTTCATATTTTTCATTAGATGCTAAAGTAGTATAAATATGCATAAGTGCATGTAGTTGTTCAACATGAGTATCATTTGTTTGGAACCCATAGTTAAAATTAAAATTACTTGCCTTAATATTAAGCTCAACTTCAATCATCTCATCTAAAGTAGTTATAGTTGAAATTTGAGTACCGATATAAAGATGTTCTATCTTTTCTAATTCAAAAGCTCGTTTTAAATAAGTGAGGATATCGTTAATATTTGCAAAAAGTTCTTTGTACAGTTTAATAACAAAACTTTTATAATTACTTTGGGTTTCTTTTAAATTTTGAGTAGAAATGAAGTCTATAAACTGACTGTATTCGACCCGTTCGCCATAAAGTTCACAAAATCTTTCATGCATTTGTAGAAGTGAATATTTTATAGATTTAGTATATACAAACTCTTTTTCATTGTATACAGTCACAAACGCATCATTTTCTTGAATATATACAAAACAGTGAACGCCGCCATTGTCTATTAACTCTTTTGTATAGAGAGATTTTAGTAAAAGTGGTGCTGGGATAATTGTGTCTATATACTTAATTTTATCTACAACATCTCGATATGTTTGCGTTATAGTTAGTGGATCAACAATAAAAACATTAAAATGTCTGTTTTCAGCATCAAGATTGGAGAACGTTTCTATGAACTGAATTTGATATTCAACTGCTTGATCAAGGGCCAATTCATCATAAACTTTATTAAAAATTGCATCAGCTAAATCTTCCTGTGGAATATTCTTACTAATTTCAATTTTTGCATTAATAAAACTATGCGTATCTAAAAAAGAGATAACATATTGATTTTTTGCATAAGAAGGTGTTGTCGTAACATTTAAAAAACTAGACACACCATTTACGTATGTATTATTGTAGGGATTAACTGATGTTACACTTGAAAAAGAGTGTTGATTTGATTTCATTAACTATAATCCTATTTGAACTTGGCCATTAACATGGTGCAAAATTCATCATTTTTGTAAAGCTCTACTCTGTAAACTTTTTTTTCATCATCAAGTGAAAAACTTTCACCTATGTTTCCCAAATTTAAAAGTATCCCACTCTCATCCACAACCCCTGCAGATGAGTAACCTATAACATTAACTCGTATGCCCTGCTGAGTTAATATTTTAAAATCGTCAGTTATAGAAAAATATGAAGCTTTTTCTATAAAAGTAACATTCCCATCAATCTCAACTTCATACCTATCTGGACAATGTTCAGATATTGTAAAGTATTGAGGTTTCAGTATCGCTACTTCTTTATTTGCGATATAAATCGCGACTTCCCCGTTAAGATCTTTTATTTCACCCAATGGATGCGAAAAACAAAAGAGATTATCTGTTGATTTTATCGGAATGTAGCTTAAAGATTTTTTGATTTGATTTAGATTTAGTGAAATATTATTATTTATGTTTAAAAAACCATAATTTTCGATGATTTTAGCTATCTCATTCTCATTAAAATCAAATTTTCTTATATAAGAGATATTCATTATTTTCATAAATTCTTCGATTGCGAGGAGCTGGTAAAAAACTTTTTGACTTAAAGAAGATAAGTTTTTACTACTTTCAATGGCAAACGCAGGTTTGTCATTTGTTACTGCAAAGTAGGTAAGAGAGAGTTGCATCGCTTCATCTTCAAATTTTGTATTGGTATTTTTTACATCGAAACTGTGATGGTTTTGTAAGAGTTGTTTGTTCAAGTTCTCTTTAACTATAGAAGCAATTTCGTTTAAATCTCCAAAAGGCTGGTTTTCTTTAAGTTTACATTGGTCAATAACACATGTTTGCCCCCATGCGTTTGGATTAAAGATGTTCCCTTGTTTTTCTTTTCTATAAAAACCATGTCCATCATGCAGGTTTAAGACTAATGAAACATTTTTTTCTAGAATTATTTTCTTTATTTCTTCTACTGTTTGTTTGTCATTATCATCGAGATCAATAGCTGAAAATTTTCTATTCATATCCCCATTAATACCACGTGAATTTTTTTGAATACTCTCTTTATTGAGGTTTGGAACAATCCATAAGTTTTTTGATTGTATTTCATAATGTGAGCTAAGAATAGATGCAGCGAAGTATCCACCCGGTTCATCACCATGTATGCCACCTATAACAAGAAGTGTTGTGTTAGAATCCGGATTCTCTTTTTTTATGAGTTGGACCGTTGCATAAAGAGAGTGAAACACAAGTATGAATAGTAAAAAAAATTTCATCTATTGCTCTGTGAATATTTTCATTTTATTTTCTTCGAGCTTTACCATGAGGGATTTATTTCCGCTAAATTTAAAGGAATCTGATCTGTAGTGTTCTTTAAAAGTTATTTTAAAAACATTCTCATTATTTGGATATGGGACTATACTAATATTTTGAAAAACAATTGTTTTTTTTTCATCTTTTTGAAAAACCCGCATTTTGTAATTTTTGAACTCATCATAGTTCATGCCATCATCTCTTATAAAATCGGGTGTGTAAAAATCAAGGTAACTTGATGTATCACTATAAATCCAAGCATATCTCCATTTAAACAATTCAGAGAGCAAAGATGCTAAAACTTCTTTTGGAGGATTTTCTTCTACTTTTTTATTATTGATAATTAATAGAGTCTCTGCATAATTAATGTTTCTGTTTAAACACTCAATACTGTCATTTTCAATAGCAATACAACCTTTGGTATATGAATCTCTCTCCTGTGCTACGGGGACTCCATGTATCCAGATGCCATGCCCGTTTTTACCCTGATATCTGTCATAAATATTCGGATATGAAGTGACAAATGCTAATGGGCCGTAAAATGAGTCTAAATTTGTTTCTTTGGAGAGTTTTTCAACTATTCGGTAGATTCCCACTGGAGTTTTTAAATCTCCTTCTTGAACTTTATCGCCGTTATTTTTTCCGGTAAAAGCATTGTGCTCTTTAACAAATTCATATTTATTTTCTTTATTCCTTACATATAAAGCAAGAGTAGATTTGTCTTTGTCGCAGGTAAGAATACTTGAATACTCTTCTATAAATCCAAACCTTGTATCCTTGTCTTTAAGATACTCAATCCAGTAACTCTCTTTAGTTAGTTCTTCATCCATGATCTTTGCAATATTATCTATACCATTGATTCTATAATTATCCAAAGAATCATTAGCGTTTAGCACAACATGAGAACAGAGGATAATTAAAATACTCTTTAAAACAGTTCCTGCCTTAGTCTTCTTCATTCTCATATCCTATCTCTTTTAAATAAGCTTTGTCTTTTGTCCAACCTTTTTTCACGCTTACTTGAAGTTCAAGATAGGCTTTTTGTCCACTTAAAAATTCTATTTTCTCTCTAGCATATTTACCAATACGTTTTATGGACTCTCCACCCTTACCGATGATAATTCCTTTTTGAGATTCTTTTTCTATAATAATGGTTGCGTAGATTTTATCTAAACCTTTTTGCTCTTCTATTTTGTCTATTAAAACATCTGACTCGTAAGGAATTTCATCGCTGACATTTTCAAAGATTGCTTCGCGAATAAAACCTGCATAGATGTCACGCACAAGCTCGCTTGTTAAATCTTCCGGATCAAAAAGATAAGGGGATTCCGGCAAGTTTTTAGCAATTGTTTCAAGCAGGTCTTTATGTCCTACTTTTTTAGGAACTGCTATAGGAATCAGCGCTTCAAAATGATCTGAAAATTGATTGTAAGAAGCAATACGTTTAAAAAGTTTTTCTTGAGTCACCTGATCTATTTTACTCAAAACAATAATATGTTTAACGCGGCCATTATTGAGTTTTAAAAACTTTTCATAATGTTCAGTAGAGTCTGTGATAGGAGCAAGATAGACAATCAAATCACAATCACCCATAGCTTTGAGTGCCTCATCAAGCATAAACTGATTCAATACTTTTTCTCTCTCATGAATACCCGGAGTATCTACAAATATAATTTGATTATTATTGTGCATAACAATGGCATTGGAACGTTTTCTTGTTGCGTTTGCTTTTTGGGAAACCATTGCAATGTTCTCGCCTAAAAGTGAGTTCATGAGTGTACTTTTACCTGCGTTTGGGCGGCCTATGAGAGAGACGAAACCACTTCTAGTAGTTTCATTTTGTGTGTTATTATGATTCATCTGTGTGCGCCTTTAAGAGTTTGTTATAGTATATATCTGGAGAGGTCTTCGTTTTGTACAACAAGATCGAGTTTGTCGTGAACGAGTTTGGCTGTAACAGTAAATGTTTCACCTTTGTACTCGTCCGCATCAAAACTGATGTCTTCTAAAACTTTTTCTAAAACAGTATGTAAGCGTCTCGCACCTATATCTTCTGTTATCTCATTCGCACGATGAGAAAGTTGAGCGATTACTCTGATTGCTTCATCATCAAACATGAGTGTGACATCCTCTGCGCTTAAAAGTGCTTCGTATTGTTTTAAGAGTGAGTTCTGCGTTTGTGTAAGTATTTGATAGAGTGTCTCTTCTGTCAAAGCTTCTAGTTCAACTCTAAGCGGAAATCTTCCCTGAAGTTCGGGAATGAGGTCACTTGGCTTACTGACATGAAATGCACCTGCAGCAATAAAGAGAATATGGTCTGTGTTAATAACCCCATATTTTGTAGTCACAGAGCTGCCTTCTACAATGGGGAGCAAGTCACGTTGCACACCTTCTTTACTTGGATCGTTTCTGCCTTGAGATTTTTCACTCAAAGCTATTTTGTCAATCTCATCTAAAAATATTATGCCGCCATCTTCAGCACGTCTCAGCGCTTCTGCGTTTATGTTTGTCATGTCTAAAAGTTTGTTTGTGGCTTCTAGTTTAAGCATAGATCTTGCATCTTTTACGGTGACTTCTTTCTTGGAGTCTTCTTTACTCATAGTAGAAAATATTTTAGAAAAGCTTTCTTGTACTTTTGCCATTTCAGGAGGCATATTTGTGTCGTTAAATTCAATGTTTATTTTGTCAAACTCAATTTCAATGACTTTGTCATCCATCTCGCCAGATTCAACCCTCTTTTCCATTGCGGATAGAAGAGTCTGGTAATCATCTTTTTTACTTTCACTTGCACCTAAAGGGAGCGGAGGAACAAGTTTTTCAACTATTTTATTTAAGACATAGTTTTCAATTTTTTCTCTATTTTCTTCTTCTTTTTCTGCTTTTACGATAGAGATAGAATTTACAACCAAATCACGAATCATAGACTCTACATCACGACCGACAAAGCCGACTTCAGTATATTTACTTGCTTCTACTTTAATAAATGGAACTTTCATCATTTTTGCAAGTCTGCGAGCAAGTTCCGTTTTTCCTACACCGGTTGAACCTATCATCAAAATATTTTTAGGCATGATTTCATTTTGAAGTTCAGGGGAGAGTTGCATTCTTCTGTAGCGGGTTCTAAGGGCTAGGGCAATGGTCTTTTTTGCGTCTTTTTGAGAGATGACATACTGGTCTAAAAACGCAACAATCTCTTTTGGTGTTAAGTTCATGAGTTCTTTTCCTAGAGAGTGAGAATTTTTATATTATGGTTTGTGTAGATACATAAATCTGCAGCAATGTGAAGACTCTCTTTTACGAGCTCTTCCTCATCTAAAGTTGCATGTTTTTTAAGTGCACGTGCCGCTGAAATTGCATAGTTGCCACCGCTCCCTATGGAAGCAATTTCTCCATCCTCTGGCTCAACAACATCACCGTTTCCGGTGAGAATAAATATATGCTCTTTATTTAAGACAATCATCATGGCTTCAAGTCTGCGAAGAACTTTGTCTTTTCTCCAGGCTTTGGAAAACTCTATAACAGACTTAAGTAAATCACCTTTTTTATCTTCGAGAAATTGTTCAAACATTTCAAACAGATTAAATGCATCTGCAGTGCTTCCTGCAAAACCGGCAAGAATTTTACCCTGGTGCAGAGTGCGAATTTTTGTGGCATTACCCTTGAGAACAGAGTCTCCAAAAGTAACCTGTCCATCTCCGCCTATAACAGCTTTGTTTTTGCCCTTATAGGCAAGTATGGTCGTTGCGTCAAACATCCTGTTTGTCTCCTTTTTTAAAGAAGTGAATTCTTTGAAAAATTCCTCTCACTTAAGCTACGTCTAGTGGCGAGATATAATATGACATATTTTATTATTCGCCTTGAATATCCACATGAAGTATTGCATGAATTCCATGACCGAGTTTTAAATCTAGTTCATGTTCACCAACAGTTTTGAGAGCAACTTTATCAGTGATGTGTTTTTTGTCTATCTCAATATTGTGTTGTTCTAAAAGAGCGTGAGCAACTTCATCTTTTGTAATAGAACCAAAAAGATGTCCATTATCTCCAAGAGGTTTTGTGATGATAATTTCTGCTTTATCTAATTTTACCGCTAACTCTTTAAGTAAAGTGATTTCATCAGCTAAATTTTTTGCCGTCTCTGCCTCATCCTTGGCGTGTTGTGCCAAAATATCAGCAGTAGCATGTTTTGCAAAGCCTTTGCCAATAAGAAAGTTTTTTCCGTAGCCGTCTTTTACTTCTTTAACTTCACCGGCTTTCCCTAAGCTTTTTACATCTTTTATTAAAAGTACTTTCATTGTTATTCCTTGATTTAATCATGATGGCAAAAAAAAGCTTTGCCATCTAAAACTCTTTGCACGAATGCGATTATCTTTCTTTTTCGCCGCCGTAAGAGACAATCCCGTGTGTAAGATTACCTATTTTAGTATATCCCATATCACCAAGAATTCTTGCACAATGGGCACTTCTGCTGCCAACATGACAGTAAAGAATGATATTTTCATTTTTATCTAATTTTGCTTCATCAAGTGTTTGGAAAAAGCTACTTGTAGGTACAAGAGCATCTGCCCCTTTAATGTGACCCATCTGCCATTCCATGTGCTCACGAACGTCTACAAGTTTAAAATCAACCATTCCAAGTTCTCTTGCTTCAAGGAGAGCCATCATCTCATCGCCATCAATTTCACGTTGACTTACTAAAGATGCACATTCCTCTTTAGTTAAACCGCGTGAGTGTGTATGTACAGCTTCTTCCATTCCAAGTTCAATACGTTTAGCCGCAGCAAATTCCGGTGTACAAAATATCTGACAGTGACAAACACCTTCTTCTGGTATTTCATGCTCTAGAGCCGGCTTACAAGGGCAGATTCTGTCTTCAACACTTCTTGGTTTTTCATCCACAACTTCAACCATAAAACAAGGACAAAAACGTTTGTTATACATCATCTTATTTCTAGCAAGACCCATTTGAACACCCTCATTTATCTCTGCTTGAGGATTGTATTCCCAGTTAAACTGTTTTACCACTTTATCTGTAAACTTGATAGTTTTTTCCATCTCAGCCTGAAATTCAGGTGAATTCATGTCAATTCTAATAATGCTCATTTTATATCCTTTTTATTTATTTAAGTGATTTCTCTTTTTACCAGCGATAATTCTTCTAAGTGCATTAAGTCTAATGAATCCTTCCGCATCTTTTTGATTGTAAACTTCATCTTCTTCGAATGTTGAGTGTGCTTCAGAGTATAAAGACATATCAGATTCACGACCTACAACTTCTACATTGCCTTTATAAAGTTTGAGCTTCACAGTTCCTTGAACATATTTTTGTGTAATGTCAATTGCTGCTTGCATCATTTCTCTCTCAGGAGTAAACCAGAAACCATTATAGATAAGTTCAGAATATTTTGCAATCATACCATCTTTCATATGTGCTTCTTCACGGTCTAGACAAATCGATTCTATTGCGCGGTGTGCCTTGAGCATGATAGTTCCGCCCGGTGTTTCATAACATCCACGAGCTTTCATACCAACAAAACGGTTTTCAACGATATCAACACGTCCTATGCCATGTTTGTTCCCATATTCATTTAATGTTCTCAAAAGAGTAGCAGGAGACATCTCTACACCGTTAATTGAAATTGGGTCACCATTTTTATAACCGATAGTGATATACTCTTTTTCATCAGGAGCTTTTTCAGGAGACGTAGTCCATAACCACATAGATTCTTCCGGTTCATTCATCGGGTTTTCTAGGTGTAGACCTTCATAAGAGATATGAAGAAGATTTGCATCCATAGAGTAAGGGCTAACTGTCGGATTTCCGTTTGCATCCAAATGTTTTTGGTCTATTTTAATTCCGTGTTCTCTTGCATACGCTAAAAGTTTTTCTCTTGAGTTTAAATCCCACTCTCTCCAAGGTGCAATAACAGTAATGTCAGGATTAAGACCAAGGTAACCAAGTTCAAATCTTACTTGATCATTTCCTTTTCCTGTAGCACCGTGGCTTACTGCATCAGCACCCATTTTAGCTGCAATCTCAATCTGTTTTTTAGCAATTAAAGGTCTAGCGATAGAAGTACCAAGAAGGTATTCGCCCTCATAAATGGCGTTTGCTCTAAACATAGGGAAAACATAATCTTTTACAAACTCTTCCTGCACATCAAGAATAAAAATATTTTCGGGCTTAATGCCGTTGTCAAGTGCCTTTTGGCGTGCTGGAGCAACATCTTCACCTTGGCCTAAGTCCGCTGTAAAAGTAATAACTTCAGCTTTATACTCATCTTGTAGCCATTTAAGAATCACACTAGTGTCTAATCCACCAGAGTAGGCTAAAACTACTTTTTTAACTTCTTTTTTCATATAAAAAACCCTTTGCGAGAGAAATAATTAGCGCGATTATAACGAAAAAGAAGTGAGGGAATTCTTAGAAGAAAGGAAATTAAGGTGTGTTGAAAGAAATAAAATTGAAGTGTTGCAAAACTGAGCAGATTTTTAGAATTTGATTCTAAGGGAATTATCACCCTTTAGAATCAAATAATATCCCCGTAACTTCTTGCATTTTAGGTAAAAAGTCCGCAGCTTGTTCTGCTGGAAATCTTCTTATCATCTTACTTGTTTCAGATTCGACGACCGATACATAAAAGATATCATTTGTATCTACACCAAATTTGAGATTTGTGTTCATTGGAGCCATTGCGTTATTGAGCTCTTTTACTAAATCTTCCACTTTCTCTTTGGTGTCCATTTTATTAGAACTTGCCGTAGTCTCTTTTTGCATCTGTTTCACAACGTCAACATTCTGAGGCTGCTGTATTTGTTGTTTAACTTCCTGAGCCGCTCGTCCTTGAGTCTCTTGAGAAGCTAACTGTGTTTGTTGATGTCTTGCGACGTTTGCTATGCCATCCATGACTTATCTCCCATATAAAGAATATTAATACATTCAAAATCGACAGATGAAAAAATAACTTTAATACTTTTTTACTAAATTTAAAAAAGAGAATATTATGCTACTCTTTCGCCCATGAAAGACTATATCGAATTATTACAAAAAGAACCCGTTTTAAAGCGCCTCTCAACTATTCAACTTATAGCATATTTTGGTGCTTGGTTTAGCAATGTTGCTATTTATACTTTGCTTTTAAGTATGAATGTTTCAGCTGAAGTTGTTGCGTTTACTGCAATGATACATTTTTTAGCCGGAGTCATTCAAGCACCTTTTTCTGGGGTAATAATAGACAA
>JAHJFL010000072.1 GCA_018824795.1 bacterium
AATTTGTGCAATTTTAAGTTCACTCTCTTCATACAAAATACTATGTAAAACCTTTGTAGCAATCGGTTTGGTAATAATATTTGCAATAATATCTGCAGTAGTCTTTACAATAGGAATGACTTTATCTGCCCCTGCCATTTCCAATTTATTTGCGCTCTCTTTATTTGTAGCCAAGGCAATAATAATTAAATCTTTAAAGCTCGCTCGCAGAGAAATAGTCAAAAAAATATTTTGTGCATCATCTTCTAAAACACAAAAAGCAATACATTTATTGTTATTTATAAGCTCAGCAACTTCATTCCATTCGTCACTCAAATCAAAATTTTTGATTTTATACTTTTCATTTTCAACATCTTCTACATTTAAAGAATAGGTATAAACCCTTTTATACTCTTTTATAACATTGTCTATAATTTCAGAGGCATAGTTGTTAAAACCAAATACTAAAGCTGTTATATCTTTCATATTTGACTCTTTGAATGAAGATTTGTCTCAAATTCTTGAATAAAAACTCTATTTCCTATCACTAGCAGATAATCTCCCTCTTCCAGAAAAGTATCATCAAGCGGATTAAAATAAAAATGTCCCGTCTCTTTTTTATAAATACCAAGAATAACAACTCTATAGCGTTTATTATCAAGCTCTCCAATAGAGCTGCGGTTACTCAAAATTCTTCCCGATATAACAATTTCATCAATCTTTATACTCGATTGCTCATTTCTCAGTTCATGAATTGCCTCAAATGCAACCGGCTGTCCCACTAACTCTTTTGTTATCATGCCGACAAGTTCTTGAGGATAAATAACCTCGTTAATTCCGGCATACATAAGTTTTTTACGATTCGTTTCATTCATAAGCAAAGACAAAATAAAAATATCCTTATTGATTGAGCGTACCGTAAGTGCAGTATATACATTTTCCACATCATCATTTCTTAAACATAAAACAGCTTCAACCTGAGTACTTATATCCATATTGAGTTTGTGATAACTCTCAATACTCCCCGGATTATAGTGAAGTGCCGTAAAACCATCTTTTTTAGCATTATCTACACGGAATAATTCTTCATCGAGAACAATAATATTTTTGTGTTGATTTCTCAACAGCAGAGCTACTTCTCTTGCCACATCTTCATACCCGCAAATAAGATAAAATTTCTTGATGTTTGAAATATCTTCAATAGTTTTCATCTCTCTAATTTCATCAAGTTTTTCTGTAAACGCAGAGACAAAAAGTGAAGTAGTAAACGCAAGAACTGCAATTCCAGCCGTAATTACAAGCATTGCAACAAATCTACCCTCATCAGTGATAGGAGTTATATCTCCATAGCCAACAGTAGATATTGTCACGATAGACCAGTACATAGCCTCATAAAGAGTATTTATGGGTGAATCAGGGTTATTTGCTTCCATCACATAAATAAGTACAGAAGATACAAAAATTACTATGGAAGAGAACATGGCAAGGGTTAAAAACTCAAACTTTTTCGTTGCTAAAACAGAAGCGAGTGTTTGAAAGCTTTTTGTATATCTAAAAAGTTTAAAAACGCGAAAAAGAATAAAAATACGAAGTAGTCTAAGTTCATGAAAAAATGGTAAAACAGCCAATAAGTCTATCATAGCTCGAAGAGAAAAAATATATGAAAACTTTGCTACAGTTACATTTCTCATGGCTTTATAGAGATTGAAATCTCGTCCTATGAAAGAGTCATATTCATATCTGTTAATTATAATCTTAGAAACGCTGCTGTTTACCCACAATCTTAAAAGATACTCTATAAGAAAAATAATTGAAATAATGTAGCTGTTAAAGTAGACTAATCTTTCATCAAGGTCATGTTTTACTTCTCCAATCAAAATGGCAATACTTGTAAAAATAAGCATTATCATCGTAATATCAAAGTATTTTTTGTACTTATAACTGTCTTCTTCTAGAAGATTATAAAAAAAACGCTTCTGTTTTTGATACTTTTTAGATCCGTTTACGACATAAGATGCATCAACAACAAGACGTTTTAAAAAATTCATTTACCCAAGTTTCACTTTTAGGATGTCATTGACGGCTTGAGGATTGGCACTTCCTTTACTCTCTTTCATAACCTGACCAACAAAGAAGCCAAAGAGTTTATCTTTTCCGCTTTTGTACTCAGCTACCTTATCACCATTTGCCGCAATAATAGCATCACAAATCGCTTCTAAAGCACCTGTGTCACTTACTTGTTTAAGCCCGAGCGTATCTATCGCACTATCAACATCCACTGCGTTTTCCATCAAGTAATCAAGAACCTCTTTGGCTGCTTTTCCGCTAATAGTATTGTCTTCAATACGCTTCACTAAAGCGCCGAGTTTTTTAGCATCTACCGGTGAATTACTTATATTTATATCACCTTTAAGACGTCCAAGAAGCTCAACGGTCAGCCAAGTTGTTGCGTTTTTACCGCTCACACCCTCACCCATCATCGTTTCAAAAAAGTGTGCCATTTCAACGAGTGAAGTGATAACTCCTGCGTTGTAGGCATTAAGCCCAAACTCTTTCACAAATCTGTCGCGTTTTGCATCCGGGAGTTCAGGGATTTTACTGAATTCTTCCATCATAGCGTCTGTAATAACAGTTTTCAAAAGATCAGGTTCTGGGAAATAACGGTAATCTGCCGCTTCTTCTTTTCCACGCATAGAACGAGTTTCCTGTTTTGTTTGATCAAAAAGTCTTGTCTCTTGGCAAATCTCGTCTGCGTAAACGCCATCTTCCCAAGCTTCAATTTGACGTGCAACTTCAAGTTCAATTGCTTTTTCAATAAATTTAAAAGAGTTAATATTTTTAATCTCAACACGAGTATAAAGTTTTTCATCACCTTTAGGACGAATAGAGACGTTAACGTCTACACGGAAACTTCCCTCTTGCATATTTGCATCGCCTATATCTAGGTAGCGGATGATAGAGTGAAGTTTTTTCAAATACAAGATAACCTCTTCAGAGCTTCTCATATCAGGCTCTGAAACAATTTCTAAAAGTGGTGTTCCTGCACGATTTAAATCTACTTTAGAAATGTCACCGTCATGAATGTTTTTCCCTGCATCTGCTTCAATGTGAGCACGGTTAATTCTGATAGTTTTGTTACTTCCATCTTCAAAATCAATTTGCAATTTTCCATGTTCAACTACAGGCGTGTAGAGTTGAGTAATTTGGTAAGCCGATGGGCTGTCAGGATAAAAATAACTCTTTCTGTCAAAGAAAGAAGTTCTGTTAACCGTAGCGTCAATTGCCGTTCCAAGCATTACAGCTTTATGCAGTACCTCTTTGTTTAAAACAGGTAATGCACCCGGGAGCGCTAAACAAGTTGGACAAGTGTTAGTATTTTGTGTGTGATTAAAACTCGTTGGACATGAGCAAAAAAGTTTAGTTTTTGTGTTAAGTTGTACGTGGACTTCAAGACCGATAATAACTTCAAACATAGTTTTCCTTAGATATTAGACTTCTTATTGTTAATCGTCTATTCTATCTAATTTATACTTTCATATCTCATAAAAGGAAGGTGATGTCTCTAAAATTTTCTCCAAAATGAAGTAGTAAAAAGAACAAAAACGGTATAAAATTCCAATCTTCCAATAATCATTCCAAGAGATAAAACGATTTTGTCAATGTCACTAAAAAAGCCAAAATTATCCTCTGGACCGACTAGAGAAAATCCTGGTCCAATATTGCCAACTATTGCCAAAGCTCCAGATATTGCAGTCATCGTGTCTAAACCTCTTGCATAAATATATAAAGAGACCAGTACTATTGTCATAAGATACAAAAAGAAAAATACAAATGTTGCAGAGATTATATTGCTGTTTAGCTTTACTCCGTCGACAAATACTGATGCGAATGTATTTGGATGAACAACTCTTTTAAGCTCTGACATAATAGTTTTTCCCATCACCACATAGCGTATAACTTTTATACCGCCTGCAGTTGAGCCTGCGTTTCCACCAATGAGCATTGCGATAATTATAACTCCAACAGCTGCATGTCCCCAAGTGTCGTAGTTTATAGTTGCAAAACCTGTTGTTGTAAGAACAGAGGAAATTGTAAAAAAGGAGTGTTTTGCGGCATCATAAAAGGTATCTCCACTTACGTCCATATGTATAAAAGTAAGAAGAGTCCCTAAAAATAAAAAGATTATAAGAAACCATTTAAATTCTTCATTTTTATACCCATGAGAGTCTCGATAATAAAAAAATTTCAAATGAGCCAAGAAGTTTACAGCAGCTAGTAACATAAATATGGTTGTAATCCAAATGATTCCATCGTTGTTAAAGTAGGCAATTGAACTGTTTTTTGTAGAAAATCCACCTGTAGAAATTGTAGAAAATGCATGGTTGATTGCATCGAACCAATTCATTCCAAGGAGCTTTAAAAGAAGTAAATCCAAGAGAGTTAAAATTATATAAACACCCCAAAGACTCAAAGCTGTATCTTTTATTTTTGGAGTTAATTTCTCCATTGAGATGCCTGTTGATTCTGCCTTAAACAGACTTAAACTTCCAGTAGGATTAATAACAGAGAGCAGTCCGACTCCAAGAATAATAATCCCCATTCCTCCAATCCAATGCATCAAAGAACGATGAAATAGAATCATTACAGGAAGCGATTCAACGTCAGCATATATTGTTGCTCCCGTCGTTGTGAAACCGCTGATTGCTTCAAAAATAGCTGATGAAAAAGAGATATTGGAATAAAAATATAAGGGCATAGCTCCTGCTACACCAAGCAAAATCCATAAAAGATTTACAGCTAAGATACTCTCTCTTATTTTTAAGTTTATTTGATGTTTAGCCAAGAGAAACCAAATCAGTAGATTTATGGTGATGAAGAAAAGATCAAAAATCAGCAGCTTAAAATATAGTTCATCATAAATGACACCAACAAGCACATCCAATAAAAAAAAGAGTCCTAAAACACTTCCAATAATACTCAAAAGCTTGAGAATATTTTTATATTCCATACATCCAGTCTTTAATCTTAGGTGCTGAGTCTATGGCAGCAAAAGAGATGATTATATCTTTTTCTTTCATTATTATTTTTTTATCAAACTTGAGCAATTTTTCATCTCGCAGTATGTATAAACACATGCTATCCTGATTTTTATATGCTTCTATCTCTTTGTTTATATGCTTAGAACCCTCAAATATTTTATGCATATAAATAATTGCTTTGCCCCCACAATATATTCTCTCATTGATGACACCATGCGAATCTATATTTTCTATTATTGTGTTATAAGCGCTCATCTTTGGGCCTCGTACAACTATAATGCCTAGCGTATGCATAATGCTGTAATATTCACTCTCATTATTGATAGCAACAACTTTTTTTGCACCGTGTTCTTTAAACTCTATTGATTTAATAATATTATATTCATCATTCTCAGTAGCGACTATAATCATCTCTGCATTGCCAAGACCTTCATCTTCATAAAGAGTTTTTGAAGAGTACTTTGAGTTTACTACGGTTGCTTTTCCTTCGAGTTTTTCTTCTGCTATTTCGCATAAAGAGACATTTTTTTCTATAATTTTTACTGCAATATTATTTTCAATAAGTACACTCGCAATAGAAACTCCTAATTCTGAAGCTCCAATAACTACACATCTTTGAATTTTCAACGGAGCAGTTGTATCAAGTTTGGGCAGTATTACTTTCATATCTGCATCATTTCCAAAAAGATAAACAAGATCACCAGGATAAAAAGTTTCATTTATTTTGGGTACAAAAAAATCTTTCCCTCTTTCTACTCCAACAACAGCTACATTTTCGTAATTTAAACTCACGGGCGCAATATCTCTGGATATACGAATAGAAAAAAGTTTAAAATCTGTATATTTAAAGGCTTTTACATTATTCGAGAGAGGATACTTTATGAGTGTACCTATGGTTTGTGAAGTGATTCGGATTGGAAAAATTGTTTTATCAATGCCAACTTTTTCTTTGATAGAAGTTTTGGCAAAAAACTTATTCTTTAATCGAATAAATTTTCTTTTTATTGTGATCGTATCATCCGCAATAATAATAGATATTATATTAGCTTCATCAGAATCTGTCACCGCAATAAACAAGTCAATTTCATCGTTCATTAATTTTTTGTAAGTAAGCGGGTTCTCTATATCTCCCTGTATTGTCAATATATCCAGACTCTCTTGAAGTTTCTGCAATGCTTGAGCATTTCTATCTATAACAGTCACATTATGAGCTACACAGAGTGTTCTAGCTAGATTAAAGCCAACCTTACCGGCACCAGCTATGAGAATGTTCATTTTATATGTTAAATTTAGAGTGGATTTTTTCTAAAAGTTCTGTCTGTTTTTTTGTCTCTTCCAAACGCTGTTTATTGACAGAAAATGCATCAAGAGCCAAGATGAGAAAAAGTGAGATTATAATGTAGAGGATTGTGATGAAAAACGCAAGGCCGAAACCTAAAACAAAGAAGATATTAAAAGTTATAAGAGCACCAAAGAGCACAATAGCCCATGATGCCCCAAGCAAAAAGTTTATGATTCTTTCGAACATATCTTTTTGCATGTGTGCGACCTAGTGATCGTCTACAGCGATAGCACCACCAAGGTAAACGTAAGTAAGCATCATGAAAATGAAAGCTTGTAAAAACGCCATAAATGTTAGAAGTGCAAATGGAATCATTGGTAATAACCAAGGAGCCAGCATTAAGATTACCATCAAGAACATATCGTCACCCTTAACATTTCCAAAAAGACGGAAGCTAAGTGAAACTAA
>JAHJFL010000073.1 GCA_018824795.1 bacterium
ACGTGCTTGTAACTATATTTTCGAAGAGGGTTTCACTATTGTAGATAGAAATTTTTATTCGCGCTTTGGTGAGATAGATATTATTGCTATGAAAGAAGAAGTGCTACATTTTATTGAAGTGAAGAGCGCCCTTGATTATGAATTGGCTATTCAAAATATTACTCCGAAAAAACTTTCACGTTTAATTAAAACAGGGGATGTTTACATGAAAAAGAATGCAATTACTTTGGACTATATGTACGATGCCCTTATTGTCACACCCCAAAAGCTGTGGCATCTTGAAAATATAACACTTTAGGTTAACTCACATGGAAAACTTTTTACTTATTTTTGTCTCTATTTTTGCCGGATATCTCATCCAGAAGGCAAATATTTTTTCTAAGGATGCTGCAACAACGCTTAACCAGTTTGTTATCAATATCTCTTTTCCTGCCATTATTCTTTTGCAGGTACCTAAAATGAACTTTGAAATGGAGATGCTTTACCCTGCGTTTATTGCTTGGATTGTTATGTTCTGCTCCGCCCTTGCAGTACTTGTCATTTCTAAAATACTGAACTTTTCCAAAGAGATAACCGGTGCTTTAATGCTTGTCGGCGTTTTGACCAACAGCTCTTTTTTGGGTATTCCTATAGTAAACGCATACTTGGGTGCTGATGCAATAGCGTATGTTTTGGTTTACGATCAGCTTGGGACTTTTTTGGCTTTTACTATTTATGGGACTTTTGTGGCTTCATACTACTCAAGTGAGCATAAACTCGACTTCAAACTCATTGCAAGAAAGATTTTGATCTTTCCTCCATTTATGGCTCTAATGGTTTCATTTTTTCTCATTGGCACAGAGTTTCATCCTGCAATAACATCTACACTTGGCTCTCTTTCTGCGACTATAGTCCCGCTTGCTCTTGTGGCAGTTGGTCTGCAACTGCAGTTTCGCTTGCCTAAAGATGACTTAAAGCCCTTTAGCGTTGCTTTGATTGTGAAGCTTTTATTGGCTCCTTTGGTTGCAATTATTGTTTGTGAACTTTTTAATGTTCACGGATTGGTTGCCCATGTTTCTATCCTTGAAGCAGGAATGGCACCTATGATTACCGCCGGTGTTTTAGCTTCTATGGCAGGACTTGCTCCAAGGCTCAGTTCTTCCATCGTCGGTTACGGAATTTTGATTTCATTCGTAACAACAGGCTTTTTATATCTTCTTTTCTAAGAAAAAGATGTGAAAATCGCAGTTGTGAGATGTTATAATTCTGACCGATGTTACGCACTAAAACGAACACGTCCGTTTTAGTGGCAGAGACAAATGTCCCTACAACCCCCTAAAGCTACGAAAAGTAAACTTTTCGAGAAAACTAGATAAATAGACATTTTTTGGAGAATTTTATGGATGCAAAAATATTTCTTGGCTCAAATGAAGCCACAGCTGAAAATTTTAGTGAGAGAGTAAGTCCTTACAGTGGTGAAGTAGTTTCTCGTGCACCTATATGTAACGCTGACTTGGCAAAACAAGCTCTTAAAATTGCCCAAAACGCAACCGTAGCTGCAAAAGCTTCAACACTTGCTCAAAGATGTAACTGGCTTTTAGATGTCGCTTCCAAACTTCGTGAGCAAAAAGAGGACATTGCAAAAACGATTACCGATGAAGTCGGCAAACCTATTGCGTTTGCAAGAGTAGAAGTGGAGCGTTGTATAGAGACTGTGACGCTCTCTGCTGAGACAATGCGAACTATGCACGGCGAAACTATTAATACAGATGCAATGAACAGCGGTAAAAAAACGACTGCGTTTTTCACGCGTGTGCCGGCTGGCGTTGTCGTGGCAATTACTCCGTTTAATTTTCCGCTCAATCTTGTGGCGCATAAACTCGCACCCGCTCTTGTGGCAGGAAATGCGGTGGTGCTTAAACCAACTCCTGAAGCTCCGTTGACAGCCTACAAATTTGCTAAACTTTTTATTGAAAGTGAATATGCAATTCCTGATGCTTTGAGTGTTGTTTATGGCGATGCTGAGGTTGGAAGTGCTTTAATTACAAGTGATATTCCTCGTGTCATCAGCTTTACAGGTTCTGTTCCTGTTGGAGCTATCATTACAAAAAACGCAGGGATTAAAAAAGTCAGCTTGGAGCTTGGCGGAAACGCAGCGACTTTTATAGATACGAGTGCAGATTTAGATTTGGCGGCAGAGCGTTGTGCCTTAGGTGCTTTTGTCAACTCGGGGCAAGTTTGTATCTCACTTCAACGCATATATGTGCATAAAGACATTTATGATGCTTTTGCACAGAAAATGGCTGAAGCTACAAAAAAATTGGTAGTCGGTTCACCGTACGAAGATAATACTTTCATGGGACCACTTATAGATGATGAAGCAGCAGTGCGCGCTATGGGCTGGGTTGAAAGTGCCATAGAAGAGGGTGCAGTGCCACTTTTGCCACCTCACCGTGAGGGAAGAATGTTTCATCCATGTGTTATGGCAAATGTAACAGACGACATGGCTATAGTATGCGAGGAAGTTTTCGCACCGATTGTTTCACTTGTAAAAGTAGATTCATTCGATGATGCGTTTCCTCGTATGAACAACTCTCCGTATGGTCTGCAGTTTTCACTTTTTACGAATGATTTGAAACTCACGCAAAGAGCAATTTACGAACTTGACGCGGGTGGAATTGTTATTAACGATATGCCGACACTGCGTTTTGACATTCAGCCGTATGGCGGAGTAAAGCTCAGCGGTGTTGGTCGTGAGGGACCAAAATTTGCCATTGAAGAGATGACAGAGATTAAGTCTGTTATTATCTGCTAAATGCCCAAGAAAAAGGTAATTATTTCTGCTTGTCTACTTGGTGAAGTTTGTAGATATGACGGACAAACAAAGCAGGTTAACGAAGTTATAGAAGCTTTTAGAGAGTATGAAATAATTCCTTTTTGCCCTGAAGCACCTCTGTTTGGAACGCCTAGGCAACGCATTAGTGTTGTGCAAAAAGAGGCTGAGAAGAGAATTATTACAGATGAAACAAACGAGGATGTTACGCAAAAACTTCAAGAAGAAATCAGCTCTTTTATCAATAAGCATTCAGATGTCTCGCAGATTATTCTCAAATCAAAGTCGCCAAGTTGTGGCATTGCCACGACACCGGTACTTAATGAAGAGCGAAAAATTACTGGCTTTGGAGATGGTATAGCCGTAGCATTATTGAGAGAAAAATACCCAAACGCAACACTTTGCGATGAAAACAGCTCTATAAAGAGTTAAAATACTCCCAGAAAGAGGATAGGTTTTGTTAAATGCTTATACTCTGATTTTTCCATTTTATTTTAAGCGTTTGTATATAAACAATGAGAACAAAAAAACCTCCAGAGGTAAGGCCAAGCACAAGTAAAATCATTGTTTCAGATGGATCTGTCTCTAAAAGTATCAACTTTCTTACAAGCACAACAAAAGTTATTTCTAAAAATGTCACGGCGTAATCGAAACCATTTTTTATAAATAATGTTTTTACAATCGCTGCGACAATAAGTGTAAATAGCCCATCTGTTAAGAGCATTTTAATAGATTGGAAATCAAGTGCTCCTTGGTTGATTGTAAATGAAAGCATTTTGTATGAGAGACTCATCAGACATAAAGCAAAATACAAAATCATAATCATTATAAAAATATATTTGAGTATATTTACAACACGCAGAAGCATACTGTCTATTTTAAGTTCCATATATTTGTCGAGTGAGGCTATATTGCGGAGTGATTTTTCAAACACAGAGACTTTTTTTATTGTTGCCATTTTTCATCCTCTATTTTTTGAAATTATATTTGCTTCAGAAAAATTATCCTATACATATAAAAACATATCTATATACACTTTTTGCTAACTTTATTCTCTTATATTGCTATAATTGTGAGATGAAGAGAGATATTGCGTTTAATAGAAAGAAAATTACCAATGATTTGATGCACTATATTTACGAAAATATAGAGTCATCCATAAACCTCGATGCTTTAAGTGAAGATTTCCAAATTTCCAAATTTCATATGCATAGAATATTTAAAGAGGAATTCGGTGTAAATATTTATGCCGCTATTCAATCTATAAGACTTCAAAAAGCTGCCAATCTTCTTATCACCAATAAAGCTGCCACTATTTATGATATATCACTTATATGTGGTTACAGTTCTCAGACATCTTTTATAAGAGCCTTTATAGCAAGATTTTCTATGACACCTACGCAATGGAGAAAAGGCGGATTTTTAGAATATTCAAACAAAATTATTCATAAGAACACCGACTTTTTGCCCTCAAACGCAGATTATACAAAACTTGTTCCTGAAATTAAAAAGATGCCCTCAATGGATGTTTACTACATCCGACATCGTGGATATGATGAAGATATACAAAAGTGTTGGCAAAATCTGCAAGCAATTGTATTGCTCAATGAGATAGAAACTTATAAACAAATCGCACTTTATCATGACAATCCAATTATTACGCCACTTAAAGATTGCAATTATGTTGCATGTGTATCGAGTAATGAATTTTCAAATGAAAAAGTAAATCTGCCTTTTTTTAAAATACACGAGGGAGTGTATGCTGAATTCAGTGCAACAGGATATGGGGACGATATACTCAACCTTGTACAGTGGGTTTATCATGAGTGGTTGCCAACGAGTGGCTTTGAAGCAACAGTAAAGCACTCGTATATGATTTACGAAGAGAATAACTTTTTAAATAAGAATGACTATTTTTCTCTGAAATATTATATTCCCATTATTCTGGCCTAAAAGCTCAGATAATGGGATGTTTCATGAATAATTCTATTAAAATAAAAAGTGAATTTTATTTTTAGGAGACATATTCCAAACGGCAAAGATTAACATACCAGTCATCTCTGTAATACTTTCGTGAGGGTGTGAGATAAATTTTAAAGGCATCCTCAAAACACTCTATTTTCCTGATGCATTCCTGTGGAATCTCAAGTTCGTTTTCACATATGCTTTTTGCACATATATCATCTAAATCACAAAAAAACTCTAACTCAGGATTGTTTGCATAAATTGTAAACTCTCTCTCGTGCATTTTCATTTCTCTCTGTTAATTAAGTTCAGAA
>JAHJFL010000008.1 GCA_018824795.1 bacterium
AAGATTCTCAACCAGGAAATATCAGATGAACAACAGTTTATGGAGATTAAGCCTTTAGAAAGTTATAAATCTGATGAAATTTATGCCTATATTTTAAAACACAAAGATGCCTACCGTTCTTTTATAGACAGTGATTTTAAGTCTGTGACCTATTATGTTAAAAGTTCTAAAAATATTCCAATACATATGACAGATTGCTCTTTCCCTTATGTTTCTCAAGGCCTTGAAACAAAAGAAGCCTTTTTAAATACTATTTTATTTTCAATTTTATTTGTGACAATCTTCATTTCATTTTCTATAGCCTTCAAGTCGATTCTTCCATCCATACTCGGTGCTATATTTGTTGCTGCTACTTCCATCAGTACTGTGGCAATGTTTCAAATATTTTCAGCTGTTCAAGACATACATATGTCCATTATCCTTGTCGCAATAACAATCTCTGTCATGGACTTTGTATATGTGTACTACAAATGGCACATTCTGCAAAGTAAGGTCTCTGCAAAACATGCTCTGTATCGCGTTTTAGTTAAAACCATTATCCCTATTTTTTGGACATCTGTTATCTCTGTCGTAGCCTTAGGTTCGCTTCTGTTTGTAAATTCCCACATTCTTTACACCATCGGACTTAATGTTATGCTCTCTGCAATTAGCGGATTAATCCTCAGCACTACTTTACTTCCTGTTATGCTTTCGTTTTTCTCACAGAAAAATCCAAAAATAATTACCAAAAACTCATCTAAATTTTTTGCCTCCAAAGAAGCAGCATCTTCTCCTTTGGCACTCAAAGCTTTTTTACTTGTGACTTTGATAATTTTTTTATATGCAATGGCATCATATTATGCCAATCCAATTGCTATTAAGTCCGACAATAAAAACAATCAGATACTTATAGCTTTGGAGAGTAAAGGCTTTACAATTGAAAACCTCAGTAAACTCAAAAGTCTTGAACAGGAACTCTCGAAACAATTTGCAAGCATCCATTCGTTCCAATCTGCTTACAATGTAATAGAAGAAATACACAAGGTTGAGCAGCCGGGTACAGCTTTGGATTTACCGCATATAGATTTGGACTCATATATTTTTAGTTTTGATTTGTATGATTTAAACCAAGGTCTTATCATAGATGACAGATTGACCTTAAGTATTTATATTGATAAAAATGAAGACCAAACAAACATTCTTAACTTTGTCAGAAGAGAAGGCTTTCTCATTCAAGATATAAACAGTTTAGTATCTTTGGCCAAAGTAGACAGCATCAGTATTTTATTTAATGTTGTTATTTTTGTCTTACTTCTTATAATGGCTGTTATTTACCAAATAACGAAAAATAAAGAATTTACGATTATCTCTTTAGTTGTAAATATTATCCCGCTTATATGGTTTTTTGGAGCCATAATGTTTTTTCACATACCTCTTTCAACGGAAATATTTGTAGCCATGATTATTACCGTAGCACTGAGTTCTGATGCTACTCTGCACTTTATATATTTTTACCATAATGCACGCCACAAGCCAAGAAACGCCGTCCTCTCCCTCGAGCGCTCTTTTGTATATGTCGGAACACCTGTGGGCATGGGAAACCTCATCCTGCTCTTAACTTTTGCAATGCTTGCATTGATTCCTAACGAGATTATTGCCAACATAGGTTTTTATTCTACTCTGCTGATACTTTTGTCGCTTCTTGTGGATTTGTTTATCTTACCGGTACTCTTTTTAAAACATATAAAAAACAACACAAACGTACAAGACTATTTCCATGGCTAATAAAGTCGCTATTTTCGGTGCTACAGGGTATGTAGGTCTCATACTGGTCAACAGACTTATCGATCTCAATTGGAATATGAAACTCTTCGCCAGAAATACAAGAAGACTTCTCTATCTTCAAGAACACACTAACATTGAGACTTGCAATACAGAACTGAGTTATGAGAACATCTCCAAACTCGCTTACGACTTGCAAGGTTATGACTGCGTTTATTATCTTATCCATTCTATGTCAGATGCCGTGTCAAGTTTTGAAACACTCGATCGTAATTTAGCGGAGATTGTGGCCTTAAGCGCAAAAATGGCAGGCGTAAAACAGATTATTTATTTGGGTGGGCTTGGTTATGAAGAGCCGGGACATCCCCTTTCTGTACATCTTAGCAGCAGACATGAAATTGCCGCTATACTGGCAAGCGGCTCTGCCGCACTTACCGATATTCGTGCCGGAATCATTATAGGAGCGGGTTCTGCAAGTTTTGAAATAATCAAATCCCTTGGAGCAAGACTCCCATTTATTCCAAAACTCTCTTATGTCAACGGTTTTTGCCAGCCAATTGACATTGACAGTGTCATAGCATACCTCATTGCCGTACACCTAAATGAACATTATTTTAATAAAATAATAGAGATTGGAAGCAATGAAATCTTGAGCTATCCGCAAATGGTTCAACTCTACGCCAAAACAATTCTACAAAGGGAATTAAAACTACGCAATCTTCCTGTTCTTGAAAAAATCATCTCTAAAAAAATCTTGGCACACATC
>JAHJFL010000074.1 GCA_018824795.1 bacterium
ATTCTACACGAACCACACTCTCCAAAATATTTACATTCCAAAATTATTCCTATTTTATTGACGCTATAAGGTTACCTATAAGCAGATTCCAGCCATCTATAAGTACAAAAACTAAAATCTTAAACGGCAGTGATATCATAACCGGAGGTAACATCATCATACCCATAGACATGAGTATAGAAGCTACGACCATGTCAATTACCAAAAATGGTAAAAAGAGTAAAAAACCTATTTCAAAAGATGTCTTCAGCTCACTAATTACAAATGCGGGAATAACCACAGAAAGCGGTACATCTGCTACACTTTGAGGGTTCTCCATTTTTCGTATTCTAAAAAAGAGAGCTAAATCTTTTTCTCTTGTATTTCTAATCATAAAGTTTTTAAATGGAAGTGTCGTTTTATCAAACGCTTCTTCGTAACCAATTTTTTCTTCTACATAAGGTTTAATACCATTCTCATAAGCTTTTGTCCCAACCGGCTCCATAACAAAAAACGTCAAAATCATAGCCAGCATAACCAAAAGCTGTGTAGGAGGAACCTGCTGTGTTCCAAGAGCCTGGCGCAAGAAGCCAAAAACAATGACAAAACGGGTAAAGGTTGTCATAACAAGCACCAGACTTGGTGCTAAAAAGAGGAGTGTTAAAACAACTAAAACGTTTAAAGAAGAGACTAACTGTTGAGGTGTCTCAGGAGAAGCAAGTTGAAAATTCATAGTAGGAATAGCCGCTGTTTCTGCGGCTAATATGGAAACTAATCCAAAAAGAATAAATAATAATCGCATCATTATTCAGCTACAACCCGGTCTAGTACAGAGTTTTTTACTTTTGCTTCTTGGTCTGATTTTTTACCATAAAAATGAATTTCAACTCTACGGTTTTTCTCTCTTCCGCTCTCTGTAGCATTTGTTGCCAAAGGTCTAAACTCTGCGAATCCTGCTGCGTTTATTCTGTCTGGTGCAACACCATCTAGAAGCAGCTCTTGAAGTACGGAGATTGCTCTTGCAGATGAAAGTTCCCAGTTGTCTTTAAATGGGCTCTCTTTCGTTGGATTACTATTGTCTGTATGACCTTGAACGCTCACTTCCATATTATTTGGCAACTCCCCAATAATAAGTGCAACACGTTTTAAAAACAAAAGTGCATCTTCATTCTCTATCGTTGAACTGCCTGGTTTAAATAAAAGAGAAGCAGGAAGCTGAATTACAAAACCCTCTTGAGCTTCTTCTAAAGATATAGAAGATCCTTTGCCTTTTTCCATCATCTCATTAGCATCAGAAACTGCCTGCTGAACCATATTAACAGCTTCTGTTGTTTCATCCTGCGCCTCAATAGGTGTTGATTCTTGAATACGGCGCTTTGAAATTTCTGTTTTTGTCCCACCTTCGAGTACACTCATAGCACCTGAAAGTGATCCTATGGCTTCAGAGATTTTTTTAGCATCCATGCTTGACATGGAAAGAAGTAGAACGAAAAAGCATAAGAGCAAAGACATCAAATCCCCAAACGCAGCCAGCCATGCAGGTAGACATTCAGGACAGTCAGGACATTTTTGCTTACCCATTATTCAAACTGGCTTACGCGTTGATTTGGTGCTAAATAACTCAATAATTTTGCTTCTAAAACCCTAGGAGCGTCTCCGGATTGAATAGACATAATCCCGGCCAAAATCATCTCTTTTACTAAAGTCTCTTCATCATTTCTAATAGACAAAATATTATAAATAGGAGTACCAAAAACATTCCCGATAATAGCACCATACATGGTAGTAAGAAGGGCAACTGCCATTGAAGGACCAATAGCTGAAGGGTCAGCCATATTTAAAAGCATTGCAACAAGACCAATAAGTGTACCAACCATCCCCATTGCACCAGCGAGTCCAGCCCATTGGTTAAAAATAGAGCCATGTATTTTATGTCGAGTACTTGTCTGTTCCATCTCTATTTCTAAAAGCTCACGAATGGTATCAGGCTCACTTCCGTCAATTGCCATAGAGAGACCTTTTTTCAAAAACAGATTCTCTTCGTTGTTTACTTCAGATTCAAGTGCCAAAATGCCATCTTTTCTTGCTTTTGTTGCAAATTCAACAAGTTTTTTAATAAGTGCCGCAACATCCTCTTCCGGAGGTTTAATAGCAATCATAAATACTTTTGTAAAAGCTTTCATTTGTGCCGGTTTAAAAGATATCATCAGAGCACCAATACTGCCCCCGACAACAATCAGAACTGATGGAATGTCGATGTATGCGCCAACACCAACACCCATCGCCATAGCACCCAAAAGAAGTGCCATAATTAAAACTATACCAATGACTGTACCTAAATCCATTCTAAACCTTAGTAATTAATAATGGGCTTATAATACCACAAAAAATATTAGGCCAAACAGTAAAAAGATTGTTTTTGTTTATTTTTTTTCATCTGCATAAACTAAAAGGGTATAATTGCCACTTAAATATAATACTACGGATTCCTACGAATGAATAACTTTTTATACAAAAACCCAAAACAAAGTGCTTATTTCATCATACTGCTCTTAGCATTTTTTAGCACTTTATATAATTCATTTGTTCCCCTTCATGGGGATGAAGCATACTATTGGATGTGGAGTCATCATCTCCAAAGCGGCTATTACGACCATCCGCCTATGATTGCGTACCTTATTTATCTCACGAATTTTATTTCTGAATCTGAATGGGGAGTAAGACTTGTCAATGTCTTCTCTTTTTC
>JAHJFL010000075.1 GCA_018824795.1 bacterium
AAATAGTGAGTCCTAAAAATAATTTTCGCGATTATAACTAAACTAGCCTTACATAAATATGAGTGATACTAAAATGCAGTTTCATATGACAAACTGCAATATTTTTTATTTTTTAACCTCAAAAGTGTATAATCAAGAAAAATATTTAGATACTGCTAGCTTGTGGAAAAGGATTTATTTTGCAAAAAAGAGAGATTAAAAAAGTTGGTGTCATTTTACGGCCTTCAACGCCAGAGCTTAAAAGTACTTTTTTTAAACTGGAAAAAATTTTCAATAAACATGGCATAGAAGTTTATATAGATAGCATTAGCGGTGGCATGATAGATGTCATGGGAATGAATTTTGAACTTTTATGCAAGCAATGCGATATTCTTGTGACTGTCGGAGGCGACGGAACGCTTATATCCGTGGTGCGAAGAAGTTTCAATTGTGATATCCCTGTTTTTGGCGTTTATGCTGGTAAACTCGGCTTTCTTGCAGATGTAAGTGTTGATGAGCTTGACGATTTTGTTGCAAATTTAGTGCGTGGTAAGTACAGAATTGACGAGCGATCTGTTTTAGAGGCAAACTTTTTAAAAGATGGTGAAAATATACAAATGTATGCGTTTAACGACATTGTTCTAACGCGTCCTTCCATCTCCAATATGATAAATATACAGACACTAGTAGATGGTAAAGCCTTTAATACATATTATGGAGACGGCGTTATTGTCTCAACACCAACCGGTTCAACCGCGTACAATCTCTCAGCCGGAGGGCCGGTTCTCTTTCCTTTAACGCAGGTCTTTACCCTCACACCTATATGTCCGCACTCGCTTACGCAAAGACCTGTGGTTTTACCGGGCACATATTCTATAGAGATGCGTACACCTACTAATCCTGCACTTATGATAGTGGATGGACAGGATATGATTGAAATAGAGATGGATCAAAGTGTTTATATCAAACTCGCAGAAAAAACTGCAAAACTAATACATAGGGAAGAATTTAACTATTTTGACGTTTTAAAACAGAAGTTAAATTGGGGAGAATAAAGCATGATTGAGAGATTCTATCTCAAAGATTATCTCAGTTTTAAAGAGGTTGAGTTAAGTTTGTCATCGGGGCTTATAGTATTCACCGGTCCCAGCGGAAGCGGTAAGTCTATTTTGGTAAATTCAATCCTTTCCTCTTTGGGTGCGAGCAGCTGTGAGGCCGCGCTTTGTGAATCTAGCGTTACATGGAATATAAACGCCAATGAAATAGGGATTGAAAGCGATGATATTAATGTTTTTAGACAAACCAAAAAAGATAAAATAAGATACTTTGTCAATAACCAAAGTGTTTCAAAAAAATCTATGAATGAGTTGGCTTCTGGATATTTGAAGCATTTAAGTCTTAAAGATTACAGTGATTTTGAAAATGAAAATTTATTGTCTATAGTAGACGAAAGATTGGATGCAAAAAAGAAGAATATAGCAAAAATAAAAGAAGAGTATAAAAAATACTTTTTAGAACATAAAAGTGTAAAGTCAGCACTGCAAAAAATAGAAGACGAAGAAAAACGCATAGTAGAGCTCAAAGAGTTTGCCTCTTTTGAAATAAAAAAAATCGAAGACATTAATCCTCTTATATCTGAAGACAACGACTTATTACTGATTAAAAAAGAGCTTTCAAAAAAAGAGAAAGTATTGGAGAGCATTGCTCAGGCGAATAAAATATTTGATGGCGAGCACTATGCTATTGCTGCCCTTGATGCCTTGGACGTCAACAGCTCATTTTTGAGTGATGCAATGAACGAACTGCGTGCAACGCTTGATAGTGCGCAGGAAAAGTTCAGTGCACTTGATGAAGTTGATGTAGAAGAAGTTCTCAACCGTATTGAAGAGCTCAGCGCTTTAAAAAGACGCTATGGTAGCATCGAAGATGCTCTAAGCTACAAAGAACAAAAAAAGCTAGAATTAGCCAAGTATGAAAATATTGAGATTGAAAAGAAAGATTTACAAGAGAGATATCAATTTTTAGATGAGCAGGTAAAGCGTTTAGCCTCAGAGATAAGTGAGCTTAGAAAAGAAGAGTTGCAATTTTTTACAAGTGACTTAAACAAATACTTGAAAGAGTTGTATTTAAGAGATGCACAAGTATCTATGCAAGAGATTGACTATACAGATTACGGTAAAGATATGATAGAGATAAGCCTAAACGCAGTCGCACTTCAAAAAATCAGTACAGGTGAATTTAATAGATTAAGACTAGCGGTATTAGCTCTCAAGTCAGAGTTTATGCAACAAAACGGCGGCGTTTTAATGCTCGATGAAATTGATGCAAATCTCAGTGGAGAGGAGTCTATGAGCGTTGCAAAAGTGTTACGACAGCTCTCAAAACATTTTCAAATCTTTGTTGTTTCGCATCAGCCTCAGCTGACCTCTATGGGCGATCAGCACTTTTTAATCTATAAAAATGGAGATGATTCGTTTACAAAAGAGTTAAATTTTGAGCAAAAAATAGATGAAATAGCAAGAATAATCAGTGGTGAAAAAATTTCAAGTGAGGCCAAAACTTTTGCCAAAGAGCTTTTGGAGGCTGCAAAATGTGTTTCATAATTTCAATTATTTCTGCGATTCTTTCTTATAATTTTTTTATTTCAAATAACTTACTTTTAGCTGTCACTTCAGCTTTAGTTTCACTATTTTTTATCTATTTGATGGTGAAAAATATACTATACGTTAAAAAATTAAAAGAGAAAAAAAATGATAATTGATACACATATACATTTAGACGACAAAAGATATGAAGATGATTTAGATGCAGTGCTCGCACGTGCAAGAGAGGCTGGAGTAAAAAGATTTATTATTCCAGGAGCCGATCCCTCTACGTTGGAGCAGGCCGTTGCAATAGCACAAAAATACGAAGATGTTTATTTCGCTATTGGAGTGCATCCTTATGATATGGATGGCTTTGAAAACTTGGATTTTGAGAAATATATTCATCATAAAAAATGCGTTGCAGTTGGTGAATGCGGACTTGATTATTTTAGACTCGAAGGAAGTGATGAAGAAAAAGAGCTTGAGAAAAAGCGTCAAAAGGAGGTTTTTGTTGCTCAGATTGAGATTGCTAAAAAATACAAAAAACCACTAATCATTCATATTAGAGACGCATCAAGAGACTCAAAAGAGTTACTTATGCAAAACGCGGCTAGAGAAGTT
>JAHJFL010000076.1 GCA_018824795.1 bacterium
GAGTTTGCCTTTAAAAGAAGGAATGGCACAAAAACTACATGTTTGATTGCACCCTTCTGAGAGTTTAATGTACGCGTGGTAAGTAGAACCGGTAACAACTCGCTCAGCTCCATCAATAAGGTAAACCTGCTCAGAGAATCTACTTTTTTTCTCAGCAAGTAGCTCATCAATATGGTCATAATCGCCAACGCCTGTAAAAATATCTACTTCAGGCATATCAAGGGCTAGTTCTTCTTTGTAGCGCTCGCTTAAACAACCAGCCATAACCAAAAGAGAATCTTCTTTTCTTGCGTCATGAAGATTTAAAATGGTGTTTATAGATTCTTGTTTAGCCGCGTCTATAAAGCCACAAGTATTGACGATGATTACATCCGCATTTTCACTGTCATCTGTGAGTTCAAAGTTTTTGAGTTTTCCCATCATTACTTCGGTGTCAACGAGATTTTTTGTGCATCCTAGCGATACTATGTGGAGTTTGTTATTCATATTTGCTACTTTATATATTTAAAATTAGAATCGCATTATATCTAATGTTATAATACAAGTATGAAAATATATGATGTTTTAATACTTGGAGCAGGTGCAAGCGGCCTTATGTGCGCTGCGCATCTAAATAAAAAATTGAGTGTCGCAATGGTTGAGGGCAATGAAAAAGTTGCAAAAAAACTCAAAATTTCCGGCGGCGGAAAATGTAACATTACAAATGTTACGGTAAGCGAAGCGAATTTTGATGGAGATGAAGAGCTTATTGGATATGCCTTAAGTGTATTTTCCAAAGAAGATTTACTTGCGTTTTTAGAATCTAATGGCATAGAACCGAAGATACGAAAAGAGCGTTACTACTTTTGCCAAGAAAGTTCTGATGAAATTATTAATCTACTTAAAGATAAAACGCAACATTTTGAGACCATACTAAACGCAGAGATATCTACGCTAAAAAAAGAGAATGAACTCTTTGAACTGCAAACATCCAAAGGTCTTTTAAAAGCTAAAAAAGTTGTCATAGCAACGGGTGGAAAGAGTTATAAGAGTATAGGTGCGAGTGAAATTGGCTTGGAAATTGCAAAAAAATTTGGCATAAAAGTCAAAGAGTTTACTCCTGCACTTGTGGGTATGACCCTTCAAAAAGAACAGTTTTGGATGAAAGAGCTCAGCGGACTGAGCTGTTATGTAAATATTACCGTTGCAGAAAAAGTTTCAAAAGAAGAGATGCTCTTTGCCCATAAAGGTATTAGCGGGCCTGCGGTTTTATCTGCATCGCTCTATTGGCAAAAAGGGAATATGAGCATAGATTTTTTGCCTGAGACAAATATAGTAAAGCTTGTTGAAGGAAATAAAAAACTTGTAAGTTCGGCAATCCCCCTTCCAAAACGCCTCTCAAAAGAGCTACTAAAAGCTTTAGATGTTGAGGATGTTGAATGTAGAAAACTGAGTAAAGATGCCCTAGACAAACTCAAAAAAATTCATAAATATGAATTCGCACCCGCAGGAAACTTTGGTTTTACAAAGGCAGAAGTAAGTAGAGGCGGCGTTTTATCTGAGGAGCTTAACAGATACACGCTCGAATCGCTTGATGTTACCAATCTCTACTTCATAGGTGAAGTTGTCGATGTCACCGGAGAACTCGGCGGATACAACTTCCAGTGGGCGTTTAGCAGTGGAGTGGTGTGTGCGAATGCACTTGTGTAGCAGTAAAAAAGCTTTGTGAAGTTTGTTTGCTAGAAAATGCTAAAATTTCTGCCATGAAAGAAAATTCCCTAATGGCAAAATCCCCAAACAATATTTACATACTGAGTGACAAAAAAGTAGCTCATGCAAAAAATTTGCCTATGTTCGAAATAGAACCAGTGTATAAAAAAATAGATTATTCTCTTTATGATGCTTTGATATTTACTTCCAAAAATGCAGTAAAAGTAATGAATGAAATTGATGATGAATGGAAAAGTAAGCCTTCTTATGTAATAGCTGAACAAACAGCTAAGGCTCTTAAATCTTTTGGAGGTAAACTCAGCTTTGTCGGAGAAACGGGGCATGGCAATAGTTTCGCATTAGAAATGGCAGAAGCGCTTAAAGGTAAGAGGGTACTTTATCTGTGTGCCATGGAAGTAGTATCGAATTTACTTGGAATTTTAAATGCAAATGGTGTGTTTTGTGATGCTGCAGTGGTATATAAAACTGTCTGTAAACAGTATGATGGAAAAATTATATTGCCAAAAAATTCTGTTATTATATTTTCTTCTCCATCTACGATTAAGTGTTTTTTTGAAAATGCACAATGGGATGAGAGTTATAAAGCTGTAGCAATAGGTGAAACAACAGCAAAGGCATTTCCGTCTCATATTATTCCATTTATTGCGAATACAACTTCATTAGAATCTTGTGTGAGTAAAGCCTTAGAAATAAATAGTTAAATGAGAATTTAGTATTGTGAAAGATGAACTGATTAAGTAGTGGTGGTCACGGACAGATTCGAACTGTCGACCACTTCCTTGTCGAGGAAGCACTCTACCACTGAGTTACGCGACCATAATCAAAAAAGAATTTTAGCCAAAAAAACTTAAACTAATTTTTGTTTCTTTATTTCCAAAATAC
>JAHJFL010000077.1 GCA_018824795.1 bacterium
CAATTTTTATAGATTCATCGCAGATGACGCTGAATCAGGTTGTTGACTATCTTGTTGAATATGTAAAATCCTGTGGATATGATGAGGTGAGTAAATGATGCATTTAAAAAACTGTTTTCTGTTTTTTTTTCTTATATTATTTTTTGCTATATTACAATACAACTTAAAATTGGAGAATTATAATGCAAATAGTTCAAAAGTACATGACAGAGATTAAAGAGTGTGTTCAAGATTTTAGTATTAGTGTGGAAAGTTTACAATTTAATAATTCTAATCATTTTCTTTACACACATGCCATGGCAGAACATAAAAGACTGTTTCTAAATCTCCTTCTTTCTGTATCCCATGAGGAGATAGAAAATAATACAAGAGAATTAGTACATTATACGATAGAGCATGATATATCCTACTTGTTTCTCTACAGCGAACTTATCACAGTTGTTCGTAAACTTCTAGGCAATCTCTTAGAAAAAGAAGACTTTAAGCATATAAATGAAATTAATAGTTTTTTTACGGAACATGAAAATAAAATCACTTCTTTATATTTACAAAAATTTTTAGCTCAACTTACTCTTAAGTGTGAACTTCGTCTCTCTCACATTGCGCTTATGCCAGACAAAAAATTTATGATACATTATGAGAGTCATATACAATGGATCATAAATCTTATTCTTTATATTCAAGAAAATAAGTTTGATTCCAATTATCCTGAACTAAACCCGAACATGTGTGTATTTGGTCAATGGATGCATAGTGCAGGCACTTCTTATTTACTATCTACTTCACATTTTAAGACAATAGATAAACTACATGTAAATCTTCACGATTTGGCTGCAAATGTCATAAACTATTGTCAAAGTGGTGCACATAAACCCGCAACACTTATTCATTTGATGCAGAAGATTGACTACTATTCATTGGAAATTGGTAATGAAATAGCATTTTTAAATGAGATAGAAGAAAGTGCGAAAGACCCCCTAACCCATCTTTTAACTCGACGATTATTTAATAAAATAATGTTAAATAAGCTTGATATTGCAAAATCAACGGGTAGAGATTTTTCTCTTATGATGTGTGATTTAGACCATTTTAAAAGAATTAATGACACATATGGCCATGCTGTAGGGGATGTTGTATTAAAACATTTTTCAAGTCTATTAGAAAATATGCTTCGTAAGTCGGATTATATTTTTAGGTTTGGTGGTGAAGAGTTTATGATTCTACTTCCTGCAACAGATAAGGAAGAGACTGTTCTTCTCGCTCAAAAACTTTGTGATGCAACAGCGTTAGAAGAAGTTATTTTAGAAGACATATCAATCCGTTATACGGTTAGTATTGGAACTTTTTCAGTCAATATTGATAATAAAACAGCCGTTCATCAAGATACAATTGATCAATATGTCACTCGAGTTGATGAAAAACTTTATCTCGCTAAAGAAAAAGGTCGAAATCGAGTTGAATAAAAAATATTGCTGTTTTAAGCGAAGTTAGGTACAACTATAAGCCGAGTTTTGTCTAGATAGCATTAATCTACTGCACCATTTACATAGTACCTCTAGCGAAACAATAGCAATGTAAGACGCTAACCATCTGTTTCTTGCTGCCATGTTGGGTTTTCAAGCTCTCTATATTGCTATAAAGACTGGTAGTCTCTTACACCACCTTTTCACCTTTACCACTTAAAAGTGGAAGTCTAATCTCTGTTGCACTTTCCCTCGTATTACTACGGCCATTCGTTAAATGGAACACTGTCTTACAGCAGCTCGGACTTTCCTCTTGAATATAAAACTCAAGTCACTATCTGTTGTACCTACAAAATAATACAAAAAAAATCCTTTACATTCTATTTTTAAAAGAAGAACGTTTGTTCACTTTATACTTCTTGTTTATGAACAATTGTTCTTATATTTATAAGCTAAAATTAACAACTGTTCATATATAATTTTATAAACATTAACATTTGTTCATAAAGGCTTAATAAATGCAAGAAAATAGGACTTTAGAGAAGGTTGTAAGTACAAAAGAGAAGATTATTAATTCATCCAAAAGACTCTTTTCTGAGCATGGCTATAAGGCTACAAGTGTCAGAAAGATAGCTACAGATGTGGGCATTAGAGAGAGTGCTTTATATAATCATTTCAAAAATAAGGAAG
>JAHJFL010000009.1 GCA_018824795.1 bacterium
AATGCCCCACTCTATAAATCAGATTCTAAGTTCGATAGCTCTTGTGGATGGCCAAGCTTTGATGATGCAATTGCTGGTGCAGTAAAAAGAGTTCCAGATGCAGACGGCAGACGTGTTGAAATTGTTTGTGCAAACTGTGGTGCGCATCTTGGTCATGTGTTTGAAGGAGAAGGTCTTACAGCAAAAGATACAAGATATTGTGTAAATTCCATTTCTCTAAACTTTGAAGAAAAAAATGCACTTTCAAAATATAAAAAAGCATATTTCGCGGGTGGTTGTTTCTGGGGCATAGAATACCATTTTGAGAAAATTGATGGTGTTTTATCTGTTGATTCTGGCTACATAGGAGGCACACTCAAAAATCCTACCTATAAAGATGTATCAAGAGGGAATAGTGGCCACTTTGAGGCAGTAGAGATACTCTATGATCAGACAAAAGTAAGTTATGAGACCTTAGCAAAACTTTTTTTCGAAATTCATGACCCAACCCAACAAGATGGACAAGGACCAGACAGAGGTTCACAATATCTCTCTGCTGTATTTACATCTGATGAAAGTGAAAAAAAAACAATTACACAACTTATAGAACAACTAAAATCAAAAGGTTTAAATGTAGTTACTAAAGTACATAATGTTGATACTTTCTATAAAGCGGAAGAGCATCATCAAGATTATTACAAAAAAAGTGGTAAAGCACCCTACTGTCACGCCTATGTGAAGCGATTTTAGGCTCATAAACAGCTAAATTTATTCAAAAGTCATAGAATTTTGCATTTTATGACTTTAAAACTTGACATACAAAGTCTATTTGCCTATAATTCCCGTCCACAAACAGAAATGTTTGTTTTTGTCTTGTTAGCTCAGCTGGTAGAGCACGTCACTTTTAATGATGTGGCCGATGGTTCGAATCCATCACAGGACACCATTTCTACCCAATATAAAAAGTGGCCCCGTCGTCTAGCGGTCAGGATCCATGGTTTTCATCCATGTCACAGGAGTTCGATTCTCCTCGGGGTCACCACTTTTTAAACTCCCTTTTAATTACTCAATTTATATGAAATCGGAACTTCAAGTATTAAATCTTTTTTAGGTTTTGGAAATTTTGCAGAAATATTTTCAATCGTTTGAATAGCACCCCTGCTCAACACTTCACTCGGAGACTTTAATACTTTAATATATGCTATTGTGGCATCAGGCATCAATTTAAATTTAACAACAACATCTCCTGTAATTGCTCTTTTTCTGGCACTTCTTGGATAGTAAAGATTCTCTTCTAATAACTTTGTAATAAGCGCTAAGTGCTCTTGCAAATATTCATCTTCCTCTTTAACTTCTTGCAATATAACTTCATTTTGCACTGCGTTTTGTATGCTAGGCAGAGCATGAGTGACTTCAACTATATCTTTTTGTGGAATATCCGTATTATTTTCAACTGTCGTATTGACTGGTTCTATTGTTTTAGCTGGTTTGTGTTTTTTCTCAACCGTCACTTTTTTTGGTTCAATTTTCGTAGGTACAGGGACAGGTTTTGGTATTTCTTTTTTTATCTCTATTTTTGGCTCAATTTTCTCTTCTAAAACCTCTTGAGGTATAATTTTCTTGTTTTGTACTTCTTGCTTTATTTGCTGTAATGAACAAAGCTTTATGCAAACTTTTTTCTCTTCTAATGCTTTAGGTTTATAAATATTTGTAAAACTGTAAAAAACTGTTATAAAAATAGAGAAATGGATAAATAAAGAAATAAGCATGGAGTTTGTGTGTCTAATCATAGACAAGATAATAGCAAAACGAGTGTTACATAAGAATTAAAAAATGAATATCTTATGTGTGAGTTATGCAACTCACACATAAGATTTAAATAGCTCTTCTAAATTCCGGATACGCTTCAACTCCACATTCACTGACGTCCATACCTTGTTGCTGATCATCATTTGAAGCTCTGAGTTTTACGAATTTATTAATAATAAATAAAATCACAAATGAAACAACAAAAGTAAATACACCAATGACTACAACTCCTTTGAGCTGTGCCAAGAATGAAACACTCTCTACAAATATACCAACAGCCAAAGTACCCCAGATACCATTCACTAGATGCACAGAAAGTGCTCCAACAGGATCATCAAGCTCAAATTTATCAAAAATTGGAACAGCCAAAACTACCAAAGCACCACCTATAGCACCTATAAGAATTGGTATGTACATATTGTACAAGTCAGGCCCTGCAGTAATAGCAACCAATCCACCCAGTGCACCGTTTAAAATCATAGTGATATCAAAAAGCTTATATCTAAAGTACATAAATGCACCTGCAACAATAGCACCGGCAAGGCCGGCTGTATTTGTGTTCATGATTGTTTTTGCAACTGTATTTGCATTTTCTATACTTGAGATACTCCCGACACTCCCTCCATTAAAGCCAAACCAGCCAATCCAGAGTAAAAATGCGCCAAGTGTTACAAGAGGAATGTTTGAGGCAGGAATAACACGTACCTTTCCTTCTACATAACGACCCTTCCGTGCACCGACAATCATGATAGCTGCCAAAAGTGCCCAGCCCCCCGTTGAATGGATAACCGTTGAGCCAGCTAAGTCATGCATATCTATATCTAAAAAAGTTCCAGCAATGAAATCTGCTCCCCAGCTGATATTTACGGCAGCCGGATAAATAAATGCACCCATAATAACTGCAAATATAGCCAAAGGTATAATTCGAACTCTCTCACTGACACCGCCACTCATGATATTAATTGTCTTTCCAACAAAAGCCATCTGAAATAAAAATGCAGCCCAAATACTCATACTGCTGTTTTCCCAAGAACCAAATGCAACACTATAACCGACAAGTAAAAACGCAATAGAAGCAACGGCATAAATCATTACATTGATAGTAAGAACGGAAGTTACATTTTTTGTACGGACTAGTCCTGCTTCAAGCATTGCAAAACCAGGAACCATAAAGATTATAAGCACCATTGAAAACAGTGCGAAGAATGTGTCTATTATATATTTAAAGTCAGCTTCTATCATAGAAGATATCCCCTTTGAAATTTAGTCAAAGTGAAGATTTTATCTAAAAAAAAAGAATTTGCAAGAAATAAATGATTAAATTTTAATCATTTGAGGAACTGCATGGTATAAAAACCATGCAGTTTTATTATATAGCTTCGTTATCAGTTTCACCTGTACGAATACGGATGATTTTTTCTACTTCACTTACGAA
>JAHJFL010000078.1 GCA_018824795.1 bacterium
AAAAAGTCAAATTCTACCTTTGAAGCTGATGGAAAACCAACTTCTATTTCTTTGAAACCGAGTTTGAGTAAGAGTGTAAAAAGTTCAAGTTTTTTTTGCATTGACATAGGGTTGATAAGAGCCTGATTTCCGTCTCTTAGGTCAACACTACACCATTTTGGAGCATGCGTAATTGTATTATTTGGCCATTGTCTATTTGGCAAATCTATTTGTGGGTAAGGTCTATATTTACCTTGTTTAATTTGATTCATAATGAATCCTTTGTACTTGAAATTTGATAGTACACTCTTACATTTGATGTTACGCACCAAAACGAACAAGTCCGTTTTGGCGGCAGGGACTAAAGTCCCTACAACCCCCTAAAGCTTCAAAAAAACTTTGTTTTTTTGAGAATGATAAGGTTATGCTACATACTAAACTATCTTGGGCGCAATTATAGCAAATTTATATTTATAGCAATCTCAGGGAATGGAAAATAGTTGTATGAGCTAAAGTTAGTGTAAAAAAGTATATTTGAGAATGAGAATTGGGGATTTTCCCACCGAAGTGGGAGAAAGTATTAAGCCAAAAAGCCTAGCACTGGTACGTAGTTTTGAACTCGTAAGCAGTTGGACGACCTTCATCCGGCCATACATCACGCTCAAATCTGTAGTGTTGGTATGCATTGATGAACTCATCAGTAAATACCGGTTTAAGGTAGGCATTGTCACGAATTAGTGCTTCTAAAGAACCACGTAAAGTGTGAGGCATTTGAGGGATACCTTTTTCACGAATTTCATCTAAAGAAAGTTCGTATAAATCTTCATCCATTGGACCGATTGGAACTTCTTTGTTTTGAATACCGTCAAGTCCAGCCATCATCATTACAGCAAACGCAAGGTAAGGACAAGCAGTAGAATCTGGGAATCTCATTTCAATACGAGTCGCTTTTTCGCCGGCACCATAAGGGATACGACAAGATGCAGAACGGTTTTGAGAAGAGTAAGTTAAAACACTTGGTGCTTCGAAACCTGGAAGTAATCTTTTGTATGAGTTCGTTGTCGGGTTAGTAAACGCAGCAACTGAACGAGCATGTTTGAAGATACCGCCAACATAGTTAAGACCCATTTCAGAGATGTTTGCATAGTTTCCTTCCTTATAGAAAAGGTTTTTGCCTTCTTTCCATAATGATTGGTGAACGTGCATACCGTTACCGTTGTCGCCAAACATTGGTTTTGGCATAAATGTAGCAGTTTTACCGTTAAGGTGTGCTACCATTTTTACAACATATTTATATTTTTGAACATTGTCAGCTGCACCGATGATGTCAGAGAAAACGATACCGATTTCGTGTTGCCCTTGAGCAACTTCGTGGTGACCAAGAACAACTTCAAGACCGATTTGTTCCATAATCATCATCATTTCAGCACGCATATCTACGCCAGTATCTGTTGGAGCTACTGGGAAGTAACCACCCTTCGTTCCTGGACGGTGAGCGTTGTTGTATGAATCTGGGTAAGAAGTGTTTGAATTCCAGCCACCCTCTTCAGTGTCGATTTTGTAACCAGCTTCGTTGATATTGTCAATGAATTTTACGTCATCAAAAACAAAGAACTCATTTTCAGGTCCAAAGTATGCTGCATCAGCAATACCTAAAGATTCTGCATGTTTAAGAGCAGCTTTTGCGATTGAACGAGGACATCTTTCATACGCTTGATTCTTGTAAATATCGTAAACATCACAAAAGATGATGATGGTTGGATCAGCAGTAAATGGATCTAAGAATGCAGAACCAACGTCTGGCTTAAGTAGCATGTCTGATTTGTTGATTGGTTGCCAAGCATCGATTGATGAACCATCAAACGGTAAACCACCCTCAAGCTGACCAGCGTTTACCGCACTCATTCTATAAGTAACATGGTGCCAAGTACCTTTAATGTCCGTAAATCTAAAGTCTACAAACTGAACATCATTTTCTTCACAAAAAGTAAAAAATTCTTCTGTACTGTTAACAAATTTTCCCATTTATTTTCTCCTGAATTAATTGTGCTGTTAGTATATCTTATTTTATTTTAAAGAGGTGACTTCATATGATTAAAAAATAATCACTTTGAATTTTGTTTCATAAAGTAAATGGGAAAAGACGTATATGCAGGCATTGTAAAGAATGAGAAGTGAGTAAAATTTTTTATAAGTTTACTCACTTTAAAGAAAGGACTAACTGTAATGACTCAGTTGACCGCCTTTTTTAGCATACATCATGAGATTTGCTATATTTACACTTCTGTCACATGAGCGTTCAAGTTTTCTGAGTGTTCCAAGAACTTTCACGTATTCAATAGAAAGTTCTTGTTCAATGATTATAAGTCCCATAATCTCTTTTTCCAGGATTGAGAAAAGGTCATCATTTTTACTCTCTTCTACCATGATTTTTGCGTAGTACTCTTCTATATTACAACTCTCAAGATTTGAAAAACACTCGAGTATGTAAGCAAGTGCGTTTACAGTACTTTTATGCAGTTGAACAATAGTAGAGTTGAGCGGTGTTAAATCACACTCGCTGTTTAAATGCTCTTTCATTCTTTTTGCATATTTTTTAATACTGTCACCAATACGAACAAGTTCGTTTGTCATCTTTAAATAAGCAACAAGTGAGCGCAGTTCTTTTGCTTCAGGGCCAAAAAGTGCAAAGGTTTTAATAATCTCATTATCAATCATGTCCCCTTGAACTGCAATGTTTCCAAGCATCTCTTGAACTGCTTTAAAACTCTCTGAGTCATTCTTTTCATATGCTTTGAGAGAGAGTTCACTCGCCCCCGCAATGTTTTTTAAAAGAGAGGTAATTTGCTCTCTTACCTGATCTATTTTGTGGTCATATTTACTTATCATTGTTTTCCTTATCAACCAAATTT
>JAHJFL010000079.1 GCA_018824795.1 bacterium
CAATCAAAGTGCTTTGGGGAAATTTAAAGCTCTTTTTAAAATTTTTAAAGCTTTTTTAGAGGCTCGAAAGATTTTAAAAATAGACAAAATTGATGCTGTATATAGTGTGGGAGGGTTCTCGGCAGCTCCTGCATCTTTTGCGGCTTTGAGTCTGCGTTTACCATTGTTTATACATGAGCAAAACGCAGTGACGGGTAGATTAAACGCAGTGTTAAAGCCTTTTGCCAGAGGTTTTATCTCTGCTTACGACAAAACATCTCCAATACAGGGCTATCCGGTTAAAGAGACCTTTTATAAAAACGCAAGAGTGAGAAAAAAACTTGAGTCTATTATTTTTCTAGGCGGTTCACAAGGGGCAAAAGCATTAAATGATTTAGCTTTGAGCATTGCTCCAGAGTTACAAAGTCGAGGAATCAAAATCATTCATCAAGCCGGTGAGAATGATTTTGCAAGAGTAAACGCAGTCTATAATGAGATGGGAATTGAGGTGGAATTGTACGGCTTTACAAAAGAAATTGAAGCCTTGGTATTAAAAGCAGATTTGGCAGTGAGCCGTGCCGGAGCAAGTACTCTTTGGGAACTTACTTCAAACGGACTCCCTGCGTTTTATATTCCCTACCCATATGCCGCGGGCGATCATCAGTTTTATAATGCGAAGTTTATAGTAGATAATAATCTAGGCTGGTGTGAACGTGAAGGTGGGAATTTAAAGGCAAAGCTTTTAGAGATTTTAGATGCACCGCTTCAAGAAAAAAGTAAAAAACTCATAGAGTATGCAAACGCAGATGTCGCTCTAAAAATGATACGTGATGCCGAGGAAAACCTTTAATGCTAAGAGAAATGGCACAAGTTATAGTCGATTTGATTTTTGACTGGGGCTATGTAGGTATCTTTTTGTTGATGGCAATAGAGAGTTCTTTTATACCTTTTCCAAGTGAAATAGTTCTCATTCCTGCAGGTTATCTGGCATCAAACGGGCAGATGAATATATTTGCAATCATGGGAAGTGCTTTAGGCGGTTCATTGGTCGGTGCGTTTATCAACTACTACCTGGCACTTCTTTTAGGTAGAAAAATGCTGAAAAAATATGGAAAATATTTTTTCATAAAAGAGAGTGCAGTAGATAAAATGGATGCCTATTTTGCAAAACACGGGCATATCTCTACTTTTATAGGAAGACTCATTCCGGGAATCCGCCAGCTCATCTCCATCCCTGCAGGGCTTGCGCGCATGGATTTAGGTACTTTCTCGCTCTTCACAACTTTAGGAGCAGGAATTTGGGCTTTAATACTTGTGATGTTAGGTTACTTCATTGGTGAAAACCAAGAACTTATAGATGCTTACCTTAAACAGATAACCATCGCAGTTATCGGTGTTTTAGTGGTTTTAGGATTTTTTTACTATAAGTACCAGACTAAGAAACAATAATAATAATAAGGAAAAAAATATGATAAAAATAGATGAAAAAGCACCAGAATTTTGTTTACCAAACCAAGATGACATTGAAATATGCCTCAGAGATTTAAAAGGCAAGTGGATTGTGCTTTACTTTTACCCAAAAGACAGTACTCCTGGTTGTACAACTGAAGCCTGCGAGTTTACTGAAGCAGCACCTGATTTTTCAGACCTTGATGCGATCATTATAGGTGTGAGTGCCGACAGCACTAAAAAACATAGAAACTTTATAGAAAAACAAAACCTCGGCATTACTTTACTAAGTGATGAAGATACCTCTATGATGCAAACCTATGGCGTTTGGCAGATGAAAAAAAATTATGGCAAAGAGTATATGGGCATTGTTCGTACGACTTTAATTATCAATCCTGAGGGAGTTGTAAAAGCACTTTGGGAAAATGTAAGAGTAAAAGAGCATGTTGCTAAAGTTCAAGCGGAGTTGCAAAGACTGCAAACTCTTTAATTGATGTAAGCGTTTCCACCTCGAGAGAGGTGGAATAAGTTAGAGATTAGTATTTATATCTTAGGTAGAAACGAATGTCTTGAGCTTTGTCAACAACTTTGTCACCTTGGCCAAATGTAATAGCATCATCCATACTCATTGCTGCGCCTGTTGTGCTACCAAAGAAACCATTACTTCCACTGTAATCATAATCTATATATGTATAGCGAACTTGCAAAGATAAAATATCTTCAACCAAATACTCTGTAAAATAAGCTTCATAAGCGTTACCGCGAGCTGCTAATTTAGAACCGATATTTGTATCTTCACCATAGGTAATACTTCTCCAGTATTTTGAACCATGATTGTACTCAAGTCCCCATCTACCGTCATCTGTTATGAACGATGGCATTTGTAGACCAACCCAGTACGAATAACCTGTTTTTGATTCTCCTGCCTCTGTTGTACTCATATCTGTATTGTATTCAGAATAAAGCATTCTTTTATCATCTTTTGGATTTGTAATACTGACTGCACCACTTACAAAAAATGTTGAATCATCAAGATAATCGCTGATACCATCACCAATTCCATTGACTGTTACGTTGGCAGTAAAACTATGCATACCTCCGACAGTCTCAAATCCTGGGGTAGATAAATTAGCATCTGCATCATCTATTAAGTTATTTGCATAGTAGTATTGAGTCCCAATTGAGTATTGTCCATCACTATAAGGAACAAAAATAAGTCCTAGTAAATCAATAGCAGTATTTGCAGTGTCAACTTCTGCATATGGAGTGGAAGAGAATTTTGGAGCAGCGTTACTCATTCCTCGTCCAGCACAAAGTTTTACATACATGCCGTCTACGCCAGTTACATTTTCAAGACCGAACTTTGAACTTAAACCATCGAATTCAACATTTATTGTATGCCCCATTGGTGAAGCGGCTTTGTCATCATCTCTAAGGTTGACAAGATGACCGTTAGTTGATGGACGACGGCCAATACTGAATGTCCAAGGAATATCAGCTTCAAAGAAAGTATCATTTCTATATAAAAAATATGCAGAACGAATTCTTAATGTGTCATTATAGGCATTTTCACTCGCAATCCAGTCAAAGGTCTCATCATCTGTACTAGCTCCATCTGCAAAAGATCTAGCTCCAAACGCTTTATTATAAGCAAGCTGAGCAGAAAAACTAAGATTGTCAGTTGCAGACCAATCCATATTGAGCCAAAATCTATTTGTCATAAAAGCATCATTTTTTGCTTCATCACCATTTGCCATTGTATATTTCAAATTTTCAAGAGCAAATCTATAATCAACACCAAACTTCAAATGGCTTCCAGAAGTGTTTTTGTTCAGTTCGCTGACACTTTCTTGTAGAGAAACTATCTCTTCTTCCACATTCATAGCATCTTCATCAGACTCTTTTGCATCATCATCATCTTTTTCAGAATCTTTTAATGCGATTTCTTCTTTGTCGTCGTCTTTTTCAGCGACAGCAACAGGAGCTTTTACTTTTGCTTTAAGTTCTTGAAGCTCTTTTTTCATTTTGTTCATCTCAAGTTCCATAGCTTCGAACTTTTCGTACATACTCTGTGCGTTTAGGTTTGTACTTAAAAGAGCGGCAGCTGCCAAAGATAGTATAAGTGGTTTATTCATTTTTTCCCTTTTTTGATAAATTAGTGTTACAAAGATAACACTTTTTTATATTAATTCTGTGATACTATACATCAGCCTACATAAATCTAATTTTAAACGAATGGTTAATAACTATAATATTTTTTTATATGTAACACTTCTGTGTCAAGCTTCAATTTTTTAATCACTCTCTAGAAAGCTACTTTTAAACATTATTTAAGTAAAATTCGCGGATTTTTCTTTTGCTATATGCATCTGAAAATATTAACAGGTATGTGTCAAAAGTCAGTGCAACCCTCTTTTTAGAGGCAAATTGTTCGACATTACCAAAGCTAACTGACAAAATTCTGGTTTGAAAAACAACCCTTAAGGATACCCTATGGTAACTATGAAAGATTTATTAGAATGTGGTGTGCACTTCGGTCATCAAACTCGTCGTTGGAACCCAAAGATGAAAAAATATATATTTGGTGTTCGTAAAAACATCCATATTATTGACTTACAGAAAACTCTTCGTTACTTCCGTAACACGTACCAAATCGTTGTAGATGCTGCAGCTGAAGGTCAAACAGTTCTTTTCGTAGGTACAAAAAAACAAGCTCGTGCTTCTGTTAGAGATGCAGCTATCGCTTGTGGCATGCCATACGTAGACAACAGATGGTTAGGTGGTATGCTTACTAACTTCCCAACTATTCAAAAATCTATTCGTAAACTTGATGTAATTTCTGAAATGCAAGAAAATGGTCAAATTGATCTTCTTACTAAGAAAGAAGCGTTAATGCTTGCTCGTCAAAAAGAAAAACTAGAAATCTATTTCGGTGGTATCCGTAATATGAAAAAACTTCCAGATATGCTTTTCGTAGTTGATGCTGCAAAAGAGCACATCGCAGTTTTAGAAGCTAGATGTTTAAATATCCCAGTTGTTGCTCCACTTGATACTAACTGTGATCCAGACCTTATCACTTACCCAATTCCAGGGAATGATGATGCTATCCGTTCTATCCAACTTTTCTGTCGTGAAATGACTGAAGCAATCAATGAAGGTAAAGCTATCGCTGGCGGCGCTGTTAAAGATGTTGCTGAAGAAATGGAAGCACAAGTAGAAGAGACAGAGGAAGTATAATTATGGCAGAAATTACAGCAGCAATGGTTAAAGAGTTGCGTACAGCAACTGATG
>JAHJFL010000001.1 GCA_018824795.1 bacterium
TCTAAAATTCCTGCCATACCAATAACACGGCTTCTATCAAAACCACTTTCTTTCAATGCAACATATGTCATTGCATCAAGAGGATTTGAGACCATTATTATTATAGCTTCCGGAGAATACTTAGCAATTCCTTTTATAACATCTTTTGTAATGTTCGCATTAATCATCAATAAATCATCACGACTCATTCCAGGTAATCGCGGGCTTCCTGCAGTAACAACAACTACATCACAGTTTGTTAAGTCAGACATATCTTCTGCAACTTTAACAACTGTATGGCTTCTCACAGCTGATGCTGCCTGAGACATATCTAAAGCTTTTCCTTTTGCCACATCTATTTTATTGTCACGAAGAATAATTTCATGGCAAGCACCAAGCATTGCTAAAGAATAAGCTACCGTTGCGCCAACATTGCCAGCACCAACTATTCCGACTCTTTTTCCGTGTTTCATATAAGCCCCTCGATATATAGTATTTGATATTTTAAACATATATGCTTAAAATATCATCCAAAGACTTTCGCCTTTTTTATAAAACCTACAAAAAAGTTTTATAAAAAAAGAGAAAATACAGAGAGAAATCTCTCTGTATAAATTTAGATATTATTGATAATTGCGTTTAAAGTAGCAGATGGTCTCATTGCTGCTTCAGCTTTTGCATCATTTGGGTGGTAGTAACCACCAATATCTTGAGGCTTACCTTCAACTGAAAGCAATTCAGAAATGATTTTATCTTCATTTTCAGTAAGCGCTTTTGCTACAGGAGCAAATTTAGCAGCTAATTCAGCGTTTTCACCTTCTGCAAGTGCTTTAGCCCAGTATTGAGCTACGAAGAAGTGAGAAGCTTTGTTGTCTGGCTCGCCAGCTTTACGTGAAGGCTCTTTATTGTTATCTAGATAAGCATCATTTGCTTCGTCAAGACCAGCAGTAAGTGCAGCTAGTTTTGCATCATTATTTTTCTGACCGATAAATCTTAAAGACTCAGCAAGTGCTAAAAACTCACCCAAAGAATCCCAACGTAAGTGACCTTCAGCTAAGAATTGATCAACGTGCTTAGGAGCAGATCCACCAGCACCAGTTTCATATAAGCCACCACCGGCAAGTAAAGGAACGATAGAAAGCATTTTAGCAGATGTTCCAAGTTCTAAAATTGGATACATATCTGTCAAGTGATCTCTAAGAACATTGCCAGTTACAGCAATAGTGTTTTTACCTGCTCTTGATCTTGCATTAGTAAATCTAGTTGCAGATGTAATGTCCATTATTTGAATATCTAAACCATTAGTATCGAAGTCTGCTAAGTAAGTATTTACTTTTTTAATCATCTCTGCATCGTGAGCTCTGTTTTGATCTAACCAAAAAATTGTAGGTACATTTTCAATTCTTGCTCTCTCAACCGCTAGTCTTACCCAGTCTTTAATAGCAACATCTTTTGCTCTACTCATTCTCCAGATGTCTCCAGCTTCAACATCAAATGACATTAACTCTGTACCATCTTCAGCAGTAACAGTCACTTTTCCGCCTTCTGCTAATTCAAACGTAGTTGGATGAGAACCATACTCTTCTGCTTTTTGAGCCATAAGACCAACATTAGCCATAGAACCCATAGTTGCAACATCATATTGACCATTTTTAACACAGTCAGCTACCATCTCTGCGTGAAACATTGCGTAAGTAGAGTCAGGAATAACTGCAACACATTCTTTTGCATCACCTTTTCTATTCCACTGTTTACCACCTTCACGCACAACAACCGGCATAGAAGCATCAATGATAACATCATTTGAAGCATTAAAGTTAGTTGTACCTTTATCAGAATCAACCATTGCGATTTCTGGGTTATCAGACTCAATTACTGCTTGAAAAGCTGCTTTTATTTCTGCTTCTTGTGCATGACCCTTGATCTTCTTTTCTAAGTCACTCATACCTTGGTTAGGGTTTACTTTTAATGATGCAAATACGTCTGCATATTTTGTAAACACACCTTGAAAGAATACTTCAAATGCATGACCGAACATAATAGGGTCAGAAATTTTCATCATTGTTGCTTTAAGGTGAATTGACCATAAAACACCATTTTTTCTAGCATCATCAATTGTTTTTTGAATAAATGCTCTATATTTAGCGATAGACATAAATGTACCATCTAAAACTTCTTTGTCAACTGCTTTAATACTTCCTAGCTCTTTACCATTTAAAGCGATAGTTACTTTTTGGTTTTTATCCATAGTAACAGACTGCTCATTTCCGTAGAAATCTCCATTGCCTTCCATGTGCGCAACATAAGACTTTGGATTTTCTGGGAATGCTCTAAGTTTATGAGGATTTTTCTGAGCAAATTTCTTAACAGCTACTGCAGCACGTCTGTCTGAATTTCCTTCACGAAGAACTGGATTAACAGCTGAACCTAAACAAACATTGTATTTTGCTCTAATCGCTTCTTCGTCAGCATTCGCCGGATTCTCTGGAAAATTAGGAATATCATAACCTTGGCCTTGAAGTTCTGCAATACAATCTTTAAGTTGACCAACAGATGCTGATACATTTGGAAGCTTAATGATGTTGCCATCTGCCTGTAAAACAACTTCACCAAGTTTAGATAACTCATCCTCAGCAAGACCCATTGCTGCAAGAACTCTACCCGCTAGTGAAATATCACTAGTAACTACTTCAACACCTGCCGCTTTCGTGAAAGCATTAACTATAGGTAATAACGAATATGTTGCTAAAGCTGGAGCTTCATCAATTTTTGACCAAATTATTTTTGACATATGATGTCCTCATCTTGATTTTTTGTTTCTCTGATGAATTTAAAATACCATCAGGAAACTTTCAAGATAAATGATAACACTAAGATAGGTAATATTGGTAAAGCTTTGAGAAACATTCAGCTATATTTACAATATGTTTCATTTGGTAGCATGCTTTATATTGACTAAATGTGTAGAATAGTTACATGAAAAATCATGGGTTCCATTTTTTGATTTCATAAAATAGAGATAATTTGTTGTGGCAGGGAAAATAGCTGCACGGATTGCATCAAAGCTTACATTGCACACAGGAGCGCTTGGAACACCACTATACTTATACGTATTATAGATGGTATTGTCATTTTGAATCCTTGCAGGAGTGATTTTTATGTGTGAATATTTCCCATAATTGAGTGTGCCGTCCATTTGAAGCTTCATACCTTTTTTAATTCTGTTGTAAATAACTGAACTTACAAGCGGCATTTCTTCTATATTTGCAGACTCTTTTTGTATTACAGAAGCAATTGCTACATATTGAAACCATTTTTTTTCATTATATGTGCCAAATATCTTTATCGATAGTTCTTTCATTTGCGTTTTAGAGTTTTCTAATAAAATTCTTATCAGCTCTTTTTCCGTAATACCAAGAGGAAGTCTATATGTATTAGGGACAAAGGCACCTTCTGTAACATTGGATTGTAAATTATACTCTTGTTCAAGCATCTCTCTCTCGAGATTAAAAAACGCAGCTAATTCGTTCAAAAAGATATAAGTAGTTTCTCCTGGTATCAGAGTAATGTTAATGAGTGCTGCTTTTGCGGTACTTAATTTGTATAAAAAATCAGCTCTCGTACTTTTTGTTACTGAAAGGTCCACCCAACCACTTTGGGGAGAGCCGATAAGTCGCAATAAATATGAATCAAGCTTTGTAACATTCAAATTATTTTCTTGCAAATGTGCTATAATCTGATTTATCGAGCCCTGCGGTATGTTGAGTACTTTTTTACTTTCAACGGGTATATTTAGGTAGTACATGACTGACAAAATAATTATCAACGCCATCTCAAAAACATACTTCATAATAGTTAGTTTTATATCTTTCATTTTTTTAATACTTCTATCTTTATTTATTATTTTACAGAATGGATTCTATGTAGAAGAGATATCAATTTCGAATGTAACTGCGAAACAATTATACATAAAATGGAATGAAAAACTTGATGTTTCTCTCAAAGAACTCAATATTACAGAAGATAAGAATTCTAAAACATCTCCAAACTATGAAAAAATACATGGTTATTTTTCAAAAATTCCCTTATTTAACGACACATTTGAAAAAATAGTTATCAGTAATATCAAATTTGATTCTTTTAGTGGTTCATTTAGTTACATAAGCGGTCAAAATGGATTTTTAAAACTTTCATCTGAAACATTTTTACTCAACAGCTCCTTTGATTTTGAGTCAAACGCTTTAAATATAGAAATACAAAAGCTTTATGACTCAAAGAAAAAGATTGAGATGAGCGGAAACATCGTTGTTGATTTATCAAAACTTGAAATAAACGCAAAGAGCCATTTCAATATAAACAATGAAATTTATGCGACAGTATTTATAAACGCAGACAACAAACAACTTCAATATAGTGTGGTATCAGATAAAAAGATAGAAAGGACAACGCATCTCATAGATTTGCTGCAACCGCCAAAAGAAGTTCGTTACTGGATTTTAGATGCTATAAAAATGCGAGGAGCCACCCTTCACGAGGCTAGAGGATGGTTTGAATATGACAAAATAGAGAATGCCTATAAAAATCTTTATGCAAAAGCAACTCTAGACAAACTGCAATATACCTATAATCCAGAGTTAGAGTCTGTACAATCAGAGAAAACTATCTTAGAATTTACGGATGGTATTTTATATATTAAGCCACAAAAAGCTATCTCTTATTCGCAATCTCTAGGTACAAGTTGGCTGAAAATAGACTTTACACAAAAAGATGAACTTTTAACTTTACATCTTTTGTTTGACGGGGTTGCAAATAGTGACATACTAAAAATTCTCAACACCTACAAAATAAAGCTGCCTTTTGTACAAAATAGCGGTTTTGTTTCTACAAACCTTATGATAGAGGTTGATCTTAGAAATTTAAATACAAAAACCAAAGGGGATTTTTACGCTAAAAAAGCAAATTTTGATTATCTTGGTTTGAATATTGATATTTCAGATGCTTATGTATTCCTTCAAAATTATGATGTAAATATTACAAATATGAAAGCAGACTACAAAACTGTTGCAACAGCAAATGTCACTATGCAATATGATGCCAATCAATCAGTCGGAGATATAAACTTTAAATTTAACAAAATTCAGTTTGAGGATGAACTTTTACTTGATAAAAAAACAGCTCTAAATGCTAAGTACCACATCTCTCCGGAGGGTGATATTATTACTGTGGGCAATTCATTATGGAATTACAAACACAATCGTATCAAAATAGATTCTATTTATTTGCCTTTTGATTTAGCTAGCTTAAATGTAAACTTACCTGCAACACAAATTTCTGTAGAGAATATAGCCTCAATGTATGTCCATGGCCCAATAGATCTAAAAAACAAGAAAGTAAACTTGGGTGTAGATTTACTCTCTCTTTCCTATAAAGAGTTAAAACTTGCACAATCCAGTGCACAAATGCGTTTAGAATATGATACAAATATTTCACTCTCTTCAAACGATAAAATTCTCCTCGCGTTTAAGAACTCAGATCTCACATTGGATGGTTTTAATCTACTATTTGACACAAACGGTGTCAAAATAAAAAATGCTTCCATTGATTTTAATGATGCTATAGAGGTAAACCTTAACGGGAATTATCTTTCACAAGATTCAAACTATGTACTTTTTGTAGATAATATAAACTTTAAAAATGAAACAATGAAAAATTTGCTTTGTATTGATGAAAAACTTCGCTTAAAGCTCAAAATTGATGAAAACAATGCTGTAAGTATCAATGCTGAAGAGCTGGACACAACATTTAGTCTCGATGATGAAAAATGGGTTCTGACAATAAATTCAATTGAAAACATCAAAAGATACTCTAAAATACTTCAAAAATATAAAATTATAGACGCAAATGCCACTATCTCTAAAAAAGCTGCAGATGATGAGATTATTTTTGATTCTAACATTACTCAGCCATATACATTTCTTGTTGAGAATGATATACCCACACAAAATTATTTTCTTACAGGAACGATGAACACAAAAAGCGAAAAAATAAAACTTAATATTAATAAAAATATAGATGTTTTCATAGGTAACAGAATAAAAATAAAAGCTAAAGATTCTGGAATAAATCTTGATGCAATAGTAGATTTTATGGATAACAATGACACATCCGAACCAAACAAGATGAACCTAGTGCTTAACGCAAGTAACAGCTATCTGTACTTAAGTGAACATAGACGTATTGTTTCTGACTCCATCGATTTACAATATCTTAACAACATCACTACTGCACAACTTAAGCATGAAAACGGCAATGCCGGGTTTAAATTAAGTGAAGAAACTTTTCACCTATACGGCAATGGATTTGGCAGTACATTTATGGAAAATTTATTTGCTCTTTCTAAATTCAAGGATGGATCACTTGACTTCTCTATGAGTGGAACAACGAAAGAGTACAATGGAATATTTTACGTTAAAGATACCACAATTATCGAGTACAAAATACTCAACAATGTCTTGGCTTTTATTAACACGATTCCATCTCTTGTGACATTTTCTCTGCCATCATACAATACAAACGGACTGTATACAAAAGGTGCCTATATGAGTTTCAAAGCGAAAGATGATATTTTTTACATCAACGACTTGTATCTTGACTCAGAGGAAGTGGATATTTTAGGAAGAGGCGTTGCGAGTATAAAACAAAACAACATTGATTTAAAACTCAATTTAAAAACAGATTTAGGCAGTAGTCTTTCTCAGATACCCATAGTTGGATATCTGCTTTTTGATGAAGATTCCGTCTCAACTTCACTCAAAGTAACAGGTAAATTAAGTGACCCTGAAGTAGATTCTTTATTACCTTCAGAAATAATTGTAGCACCGTTAAATCTCATTAAAAGAACGTTGATGTTACCGCAGCACCTTTTGCAAAACAGCGAACAAAATACAACCCAAACGCAAGAAGAGTAGTCTAAATGCTACTCATTTCTTAAAACAGTCAATATATCAACTTCACTTGCTTTTTTAGCTGGATAATACGCAGAAATAACTACAATAACAAAAGCTCCACTGACAATAAGTAGAAAATCTTGCAAACTTAAATCAAGCGGCAATGTTGAAGTAGGATAGACATCTTTAGGAAGAGAAACGATATCAAAATTACCCAAGATCCATAAACCGCTCATGCCAAAGACAATACCTGCAAAAATACCACCTAAGCCTATAACTACGCCTAAGTATAAAAATACTTTTTTAATTTCAATATTCGTTGCACCAAGAGAAAGAAGTAATGCAATTTCGCCTCTTCTATTCATTACAGTCATTAAAAGAGAAGAGATAATATTTATCGAGGCAATTAAAATAATAAGCATCAAAACAATGAAAAGAGAAGTTTTTTCAAGCTCAAGAGCAGCAAAAAAATTCTGATTATCTTCCCACCACCCTTTAATACTTACAGTTTGCGGTAAAAATTCTTTTATAAGAGCGATGTCCTTCTCCGGATTAGGAGAAAAAACATGAATTCCATCATATTGGTTCGATGGCATCCCAAGTATAGCCTGAAGTGAAGATAGTGTTGTATAACTGTATGCCTTATCGTAAGCAGATAAACCAGAATCAAAAAAGCCCTGCACTTCAAAACGCTTAATTTTTGGTGTAACAGCTAAACCGCCCGGCTCAAGATGAGTAAAAAGATACATAAGTTTGTCACCCATGACAAGGTCAAACTCATCTTTTAAAGATTTTCCGATGAGAACATCAAATTTACCGACAGTCACATTTTTCATGGCTTCATGAACAACACTATTTACTTTTTGCTCATCTTCAAAATTGACACCAAAAATGTATCCACCTTCAAGTTTTGAGCCGTTTCTCGTCATAATTGCTGTTTGAATATAGGGGCTAAACGCTAAATTTGGAAATTGTATCTGCAGGTCAATCAAAAGGTTTTCATCGACAGAGCCATAAAATTTTGGCATGACAGTAAGAGGGTAGTTCATAATAGTGAGTTTCTTCTTAAACTCTTTATCAAAGCCATTCATAAGCGCCATAGCAATTAAAAGTACCGCTACACCAAGCGAGATACCTAAAAATGCTAAAAGAGCCGATAAGAAGATAAATGGCTGCTCTTTGTCAAAACGCAGAAAGCGCTTTACGAGATAGGGTACGATTGAATTCTTCAAGAAGCAAAAACACCTTTTTTAGGCCCACTTTTACCGCAGCATTGTTTATATTTAAGTCCGCTTCCGCATGGACAAGGGTCATTTCTTGCTATTTTTTTCTCAGAAGATGTTTCATCATCTTCATCTTCATCAGAATGATTTAAATGAAGTCCCATATTGTTTTTTTGATTTTCTTCAGCGAGTTTTGCAGCTAGTCTTTGAGCTTCATCTTCAGCAGACTCAACCCTAAACTGAATAATCTGTAAAGTTTTAATTGTATTGAATTTAATATCATTAATAAGCTCACCAAAAAGCGAAAAACTCTCTTTTTTATACTCAACTAAAGGATCTTTTTGGTTGTATGCGCGGAGTCTTATTCCTGTTTTCATACTGTCCATTGCATAAAGGTGTTCTCTCCACGCACTGTCAAGCTCTTTTAGATAAAATTCTTTTTCTATCTCTTTTCTAATACTTTCATCGACTACACTCATTTTGTTGTCATAAGATTTTTTGAGGATATCTGTAAGAGCTTCAAGAAGTTCATCATACTCATAAGCCGAAAGCTCCTCTGTACTTAACTTAAAATTTATGTGCTCATGCAATAGCTCAGATAGCTTTTTAAGATTAAAATCTTCTCTTGCTCCACCGTCAAAAATATCTGCTAAAAGCAATAAATTTTGAACATATTCCGCTCTAATATCATTGATTTTAGAGCTAATATCAAACTCTTTACTTAAAAGCTGATTTCTGAATTTATAAACAATTTTTCTCTGTTCATTGGCAACATCATCATATTCAACTATATGCTTTCTGCCTTCATAGTGCATATTTTCAACTTTTTTCTGTGCTTTCTCAACAGCACGTGTCACCATTTTTGACTCGATATATTCGCCATCTTCAACACCAAGTCTTTCCATAATAGATTTGATTTTATCTGAACCAAATATTCTTAGAAGGGTGTCTTCAAGAGAGAGATAAAATTGCGTCGTACCTGCATCACCCTGTCTTCCGGAACGACCACGAAGTTGATTATCTATACGACGGTTTTCATGTCTCTCTGTCCCGATAATATACAATCCGCCTAAAGCTTTGACTTCTTCATTTACTTTAATGTCAACACCACGTCCTGCCATATTTGTAGCAATCGTCACAGCGCCTTTTGCACCCGCGTTTTTAATAATTTCACCCTCTTGTTCGTGGTTCTTAGCATTTAATACAGTATGTGCTATTTTCTCTTTTTTCAAAAGAGAGTGAAGAAGTTCTGATTTTTCAATAGATGCAGTACCAATAAGAATTGGTTGTCCTGTTTGAGAAAGTTTTTTGATTGTTTCTATAACTGCTTCAAATTTCTCTTTTTCAGTTTTATAAATTAAATCATTTAAGTCAGCTCTCGTAATTGGAATATTTGTTGGAATAGAAACAACATCAAGCGCATAAATTTGTGCAAACTCAGTTGCTTCTGTCTCTGCAGTTCCTGTCATACCGGCTAATTTATCGTACATTCTAAAATAATTTTGGAATGTAATATCTGCCAATGTCTGCGTTTCTTCTTTTATGGAAACGCCCTCTTTTGCTTCAAGTGCCTGATGCAGACCTTCTGAAAAACGTCTTCCTTCACTAAGTCTTCCTGTAAACTCATCAACTATGACGACTTCACCATTTCTAACTACATAATCGACATCATTTGTAAAAAGGTAGTTTGCTTTAAGCGCTTGGTCAAGCATATGAGGAAGCGAAGCGTTTTCAGCACTGTAAAGATTTTCAACTTTAAATAACTCTTCTGCCCGGGTAATTCCCTCTTCTGTAATTAAGACAACTTTATCTTTCTCATCCACAGTGAAATGTTCATCTCTCACTAAATTCAAAGCTATCTTATTTGCATCTTCAAAATCCTGCATTGCTCTGTTTGTCGGGCCAGAGATAATCAAAGGAGTTCTTGCTTCATCAATCAAAATTGAATCCACTTCATCGACAATTACGAAGTGATGACCTCTTTGTGCCATATTATCACGAGAATAACTCATATTATCACGAAGATAATCAAAGCCAAACTCATTGTTGGTGCCATAAGTAATGTCACACATATATGCTTCTCTTTTTAAAGCTGCATCATGCATATCTTCCAAGATTACACCAACGCTATACCCAAGAAAACTATAAAGGGCACCCATCTCTCTTGCATCTCTAGAAGCAAGGTAGTCATTCACCGTTACTAAGTGAACGCCCTTGCCTTCCATTGCGTTTAGAACAATTGGCAAGGTTGCTACAAGTGTTTTACCCTCACCTGTTTTCATCTCAGCTATTCTTCCTTCGTGAAGAACCATACCACCAACAAGCTGTACATCAAAATGTCTCATATTCAAGACTCTCTTTGCAGCTTCTCTTGTAATAGCAAAAGAATCCGACAGTACGTCGTCTAATGTTTTTGCATTACTTACAACGCTCTCTTTTAGCTTTAAAAACTCTATCTTCAGTTCATCATCAGTCAATGACGCATACTTTGCCTCAAGTTCGTTAATTTTTTTCAGTTTTTTGAAATATCTTTTTAATTCTCTATCATTTGACGTTCCAAATATCTTACCCATGAATGCTTGTAGCATTTGCAACCTTATATGTGATTACTATATAATATACTATATAGTAATTCTTAAAATAGGTGTTATTTTAGCACACAAAAAATAATAGTAGGCATAAATAAAATAATGAACGCAGAATATGTTAATATTAAACAATATGTAAACAGTCACTTAGATATAATTTTTTCAAAATAGCAAGGAACAGCATGAGATACATTTTACTCCCTCTAACTCTCTTTTCACTCAGTTATGCTTCAATAGAAAATATTAGTTCGTTTAAAGCAGATTTTGTTCAAAGCGTAACAGACGAAAAAAATAAAGTTATACATTATAACGGTAACGTTATTGCACTAAAGCCACAAAACGCTCTATGGAAGTACTCCAAACCCATTGCAAAAGATGTTTACATGAATCCACAGACCATAGTAATTATTGAGCCAGAAATTGAACAGGTAATTATTAGAAAGGTAGAATCAAATTTTGACTTTTTCAATATGATAAGCCATGCAAAAAAAACAGGTGAAAACAGATATGAAACATCCTTTCAAAATACAAAGTTTAATATAAGAACTAAAAACGACATAGTTGAATCTATAAGCTATAAAGATGAGTTTGAAAATCAGATAGAGATAGTATTTAAGAACCAAATACAAAATGAAAGTGTAGAAAAAGATATTTTTGTGCCAAAGATTCCAAAGGATTATGACGTTATAAAAGATTAAGAACAGTATATGAACACTAAAAAACTGCACGAAAGCTAACGACGCGATAGGCGTCGTTATTTAAAAATTATACAGCTTTAATTGTTACGCCGTATTTCTCTTCTGCTACAGTACGAGCTTCCAAGTGGTAATTCTTAATTTCATTGAAGTTAAGGTATTTGTAAACATCTGCAGTTTTTCCTGCAAGTTTTTGTGGAACTATGCTCATGTACTCTTCTACTGTAGGAATACGTCCTAATTTAGAACATACAGCCGCAAGCTCCGCAGAACCAAGATAAACCTGAGTCCCTTTTCCTAGACGGTTGTCAAAGTTACGAGTAGAAGTTGAAAATACTGTTGAGCCTGGACGTGAACTTGCCTGGTTACCCATACAAAGTGAACATCCCGGTACTTCTGTTTGTGCTTCAATAGCTTTGAAAACATCATAGTAACCTTCATTGATAAGTTGTTGCTCATCCATACGAGTTGGTGGAACAATCCAGAACTTCTCAACTGCAACTTTACCTTCACCACGCATAACTTCGCCAGCTGCACGGTAGTGACCGATGTTTGTCATACAAGAACCTAGGAATACTTCATCAATTTTTTCACCAGCAACTTCACTTAAAAGTTTAACATTATCTGGATCATTAGGACAAGCAAGAATTGGTTCTGTAATGTCATTAAGGTCAATGTTAATAACTGCTGCGTATTCTGCATCAGCATCTGGTTGCATTAATGATGGAGCAGCTACCCACTCTTTCATTCTGTCTGCACGACGCTGTAGTGTACGAGCATCAGAATAACCATCAGCTATCATTGACTCAATAAGAACTATGTTCGATTTTAGGTATTCAACTACAGGCTCTTTGTTTAAAAGAACTGTACAAGCAGCTGCAGAACGTTCAGCAGATGCATCTGAAAGCTCAAATGCTTGTTCAGCTTTAAGCTCAGGAAGACCTTCAATCTCTAAAATACGTCCGTTGAAAATGTTTTTCTTACCTTTTTTCTCTACAGTTAAAAGACCTTCTTTAATTGCATAGTAAGGGATTGCGTTTACAAGGTCACGTAGTGTAATACCCGGTTGTAATTCACCACTAAATCTTACAAGTACAGATTCTGGCATCGTAAGAGGCATAGAACCTGTAACACCAGCGAACGCAACGATTCCAGAACCACCAGGGAAAGAGATACCGATTGGGAAACGTGTATGTGAATCCGCACCAGTTCCAACTGTATCTGGAAGAGTTAAACGGTTTAACCATGAGTGAATAACTCCATCACCCGGACGAAGAGCAACACCTGAACGGTTAGAGATAAAATCAGGAAGTGTATGGTGCATTACAACGTCAGACGGTTTTGGATATGCCGCTGTGTGACAGAAAGATTGCATTACAAGATCAGCTGAGAAACCAAGTGCCGCAAGCTCTTTAATCTCATCACGTGTCATTGGACCAGTTGTATCTTGAGAGCCAACAGTTGTAGTAACTGGTTCAACATACATACCTGGACGAACACCATCCATTCCACAAGCTTTTCCTACCATTTTTTGAGCAAGAGTGTAACCCTTACCACTGTCAGCCGGTTGTTCAGCAGTTAAGAATGCATCAGATGCACTTAAACCTAAAACACTACGAGCTTTAGAAGTTAAACCACGACCAATAATTAATGGAATACGACCACCAGCACGCACTTCATCTGTAATTGTATTAGGGTTTAATTTAAAAGTTGCAACACACTTACCGTCTTTATGTGCTTCACCTTTGTATGGATAAATTGTAACAACGTCACCAGTTTCCATAGCGCTCACATCCATTTCTAATGGTAACGCA
>JAHJFL010000080.1 GCA_018824795.1 bacterium
GACTGATTCTAACTTTATATAAGGAATTTATATGTTACTTGACAATATGAAAAGTCTCATTAAATATGTAATTGAACTTGATATTGATTATCTTGAAATTTTTTTAGGATATGAAGGGGATAAAGTTCTGCATATTATTACGGGGAGTAAGGATGTAGTCACTCTTATAAATGCGTACGCAAAGAATCTAGACTTAGACTGCAAGCACGAGTATGACCTTTCAGGAAAATATGGTGCTGCGTTTAATTTATATATAGGGGTTGAAGACTCCTCTATCTACAAATTCAAAAATGAAACAACAAAACATGATAAAGAGTTTAAAACTGTCTTAGTTTTAGAAGTATTAAAACATAAACGAGCATTAGCTGATATTGCGCATGAACATGATGTCTCTCCAAAAATTTTACGGGACTGGAAAAAGACATTTTTGGCAAATGCCGCAAGAGCAATGGAATCAAAAATTCACACAAGAGTTGAATAGTAAAAAAATTGAAATTGGAGACATCATGGATATCCTTAGCTTGATAATATTTTTAACCGTAGGTGCATTGGCAGGATGGCTTGCGGGCAACATAATGAAAGGAAGAGGCTTCGGTCTCATCGGCAATATTCTCGTAGGAATTGCCGGTGCTGTATTAGGCGGCTTTGTATTTAGTTTACTCAACATAATTACAGGCGGTTTTTTAGGCTCTATAATTATGTCCACTATTGGTGCTGTTGTTTTATTATATATAATCAATATAGTTAAAAAAGCCTAGCTCAATAGCAACAATGAAGAAAAGATAGGGTTTTCATCAGGCCAATAAAAGTGCCATGAATATTAGTTTAACTTCCATCACTTGAAAGCAGACAATTTGATAAATTTTCATACGCTTGATGGAGACTCCCTATAGGATTTTTCTTACATACTCCTCCTTTTTCATGACTATATTTACTCACTAAATCAAGATATTATATTCATTAATACAAATCTAAAAATATTAGTTTGTTGCTAAAGGAGTTAAAATGTCGAAAATTATCCAAAAAAAAGTTATTGTTTGGTTTATAGCCATAATAGTGAGCATCTTTGTTAGTGGATGTAGTACAGAAAAAGATCCGGTACTTGGGAATGCTAGTGACATAAATTCTACGCCTGTAGTACTTCTTGCTCCTACAGTAATTGCTATCGTGCCTGATAATAACGAGACAAATGTGTCCGTAAATATTCAAAATATTACAGCTGAATTTAGTCTGCCAATGGATTCAAACACACTGACTACAGATAGCTTTACACTCTTAGACGAGAATAATGTAACTGTGTCTGTATCAGGAGTTAGCTATGCAAATAAAGTGGCAGAGCTTACTCTTGCTTCAGGATTACTAACAGATACTGTTTATACCGCTACGATTAGTACTGTAGCTACTAGTACAGATAATATTGCCCTCGCAAATAATTTTGTTTGGCAATTTACAACAGGGACAGATTTAGATTCAACTCCTCCGGAAGTCAATTCAACCAGCCCAAGAGATGGTGATATTAATGTATCAGTCACAAAATTAATTACTGCAACTTTTAGTGAACCAATGATGTCATCATCAATTACTGCGACTGCACCATCAACTTTTAGTGTAATGGAAACAAATACTTCTTTAAATGTGGATGGAAATGTAACATACTCTGTAATCAACAAAATTGCTGCATTTCAGCCAACTACTGATTTAACAGCAGATACCAATTACACTGCTACTATTACAACTGTGGCAAAAGATTTGGCAGGCAATGCTATGCTTAATGATTATAATTGGACTTTTATAACAGCTCCACTAGCAATGACACCTCCACCATTGGTGGCACTCGGTCTTGCTTCAACATATGGTATTGCTTCTACTGCGGGGGTAACTAACACTCCTACCGCACCTAATACGCAGATAGATGGGAATGTTGTGTTGAATCCAGACGACACATGTAATGGTGTTGCAGTGAATAGTTCTGGTATTGGTACTTTTGGTCTTTGTGATGGTGCTGCCCCAATACTTACTGCTGGACACGAAGTAATTACACTAACTTATCCAGATACAACAACGGCGCAACCTATTACGGATGACTTGCGTGCAGCATATATCAGCCTTAGAGATATGACTGGAGGAACACTAGCAGCCCCAACTACCTTGGGTGCTACAGGAAGTATAATGGTTGAGGGAGATAACTACTTCACTCCTGGTGTATATAAATCTGGCACATCAATTGACATAGCGGATGATCTTACACTCGATGCACAGGGCGACCCTGATGCTACTTTTGTTTTCCAATCAGGTTCATCTCTTACTACGACTACTAATACTCGCATACTATTAGTAGGCGGTGCTAAAGCATCAAATGTCTATTGGCAAGTTGGATCTTCTGCGACGCTCGGAACAGGTACTATCTGGAATGGCAACATACTTGCATATGCATCCATTACAATGGTTACAGGCGCAACCTCATGCGGTAGATTATTTGCCGGTGCGTTTACAGACGGTGCATTTGTGTTTGATTCGAACAAAGTTGCAGTACCTGGAAACACAGTTGTACTTCCAGGATGTGAGTAAAAAAGCATATGTAAGAGATACAAATTTGAAGGATAATTTCCAATTATTTGTATCTAAATATATAAAATTCCACCTACTATCTTTGCAATATTAGTAGGAAATTTTAACACTTAAATAGGAAAAAAAGATGAAATTTACAGTTATAAGAGCTACAAAGACAGCTGGTTTTTTACTGTTGGCTACCTTTGCGAATCCATTAATGGCGCAAACGACAACAGATTATAGTGAAGGCTGGTACATGGGTGGTAACATCGGTATTTCAGCTGCAAATATTGATGAAGATAAAATTACTCAAAATTTAACAGACCCCTCATACAGTGATGACGAACGTGACCTTGGATACAAGCTTTTTGGAGGGTACCAATTTAACAAATATTTTGCTCTAGAGGGTGGTTATTTTAATCTTGGAAAGTTTGATTATGCTCTATCTACAGCGAATGGAAGCTTAGATGGCAAGATAGAAGTAATGGGAGTAAATCTAGATGCCGTCGGCATTTTACCTATTACAGAAGACTTCTCGGCATTTGCTAGAGTAGGAGCAAATTATGCTCAAGTAAAAGACTCTTTTAGCACAACTGGGAGTATCTCTTTATTGGATACTAGTCCTCAAAAGAGTGATTTGAATTATAAGTTTGGAGCTGGACTTCAATACGCAATAACTGATGCAATAGGCATACGCTTAGAAGCAGAACGCTATCGAATTAACGATGCAGTAGGCAATGATGGAGACATAGACCTTTTCTCAATTGGTCTTACTTATAGATTTGGTGTAACTAAAGAAGTTGCTCCTGTTGCAGCAGAAGAAAAAGTCGTTGCTCCTGTTGCAAAAAAGGAAGAGGTAATTATTCTTGTAACTGCAGCGGATGCTCATGAGAAGATAAAAGAGGGTCTTACACAAAAGAAAACGATTGTACTTGTGTTTGAGGAGATCCATTTTGAGTTTGACAAGTCCACACTTAGCACAGGGGCTAAGGATGCAATCAAAAGAGATATCACTCAATTGAAGGATAATCCTAAAATTAAAATGGGCGTCGCTGGATATACATCTGCAAGTGGTACGGAAAAATACAACCAAGGATTGAGTGAAAGAAGAGCACAATCTGTTAAAGATTATCTAGTCCAAGAAAAGCTTATCTCAGCAGATAAAATCTCTGTTATTGGATATGGAGAGACAAGACCTGCAATACGTGAGGCTAATCCAAGCAATCTTAATTCAAAAGCCGCAAAAGCCAACATGCGAGTTTTACTTAAAATAATTCAAGACTAGTTAGGCAATAGACCTAGAACTCTATGTTAAACGCAAAATGAACAAGTTCATTTTGCTACGCTCTTCCAAGCAAACAACTTTTTGCAAGTTTTACAAGAAGTTGCTTTGAAATCACCAAAAACAGCTTTAAGTAAAATAAATATATAAATAATAGGAAATGAAATGAGAAATTTTAAACTAACAGCAATTACGACACTTGCCATTATCGCACTTTCCGGATGTGCAGCTAAAGCACCTACAACAGCCGATTTTATGCGTATGCATGCACAGGATGAAAAAGAAGCAAGTCTTGATAAAAGAACAATAGCCAAAGAATGGGATCGTGGATCAAATCTCAAACTATCAGGCGAAGAAATGGTAAAAAATGGTGAAAAGCTGGTAAAAAGCGGAGACCATGATATGACCGTCGGGAAACAAAATATAGAACAAGGGAATAAAGACTCTGCTGAGGGAACAACAATTATGAATGATAACGAGCGCGTTTTTAAAGAAAAATATCCCGATTTAAAGCTTGATCTTAATAAATAATCTATTATTTGTTATCTTAGGTTCAAGAAAGAAGCATCTAGAAGTTTGATTCACTGCCGCTGCTAAATACTTTGGTTGCAGTGTAATACAAACTTGGCTTACTCACATACACATATAACAATTGCACCGTTTTTTTAAGAGATAACTTATGCTTGCACGCTTCCATCTAAGCCTTTTGGATTTCATGCTGGTGTTATTGGGCTTGTTTTTAACTTTTTAGCTATATACTTACACCATAAATTTCACAAAAGAGCAGAGAATGAATAGATTAATCCTAAAAAAGCAGTTGTCAAAATTAGCGCTTTCTATGTTCAGAAAGGACTTTTTTGGTATCTATCATGGTTCTATCTCTGCAAAAACAGAATCTAATCGCTTTCTTATCAACACCAAAGAGAGCGTATTTGATGCGATTGACGAAAATGATTTGATTGAGCTCTATTTTAAAAAAGATTACCGTTGGAATCAGGCAAGTATCGATGCTAACATTCACTATTACATATACTCACATATCTCTGATGCTAAATATGTGACATTTAGTATGCCGCCTTTTACAACTGCCTATTCTCTTGACCATAACATCATTACTCCCAAAGATTATTTCGGTTACACAGAACTTGGTTCCATAGAAATAGTCGATCCAAAATCTTTTGACAACTGGTATGACAGAGCGCAAAGTGAAATTACTCACTACTTTTTATCTAAAAAAACAAATATAATGATTATACGCGGCTATGGGGTATATGCTTTTAACAGAGATTTGCACGAGATGGCGAAACAACTCTCAGTTTTAGAAAAAAGCTGCCGTCTTTTGATGCTAGAGAGTAGCTCCGGCAACTCTTTTAACTTTGACTAAGGAAGCATTTTTATAGCCTCATAGGCTACATTCATCATGACATCTATCTCTGCGTTTGTTATAATATATGGAGGCATGAAGTAGACAATATGTCCAAGCGGTCTTAGTAAAACTCCATTTTGAAGTCCATATTCGTAAACTTTTAGTCCTATTCTTTGCGCTGGCTCATAACCTTGAAGTTCGACTGCACAGATCATCCCCGTTTGTCTTATCTCTTTTACATTTTCAAGCTCTAAAAACTTTTGGAGTTTTTCTCCCATAAACGCAGCTGTCGCTCTATTTTTTTCTATAATATTTTCATTTTCAAAAATATCAAGTGTTGCGTTTGCCGCAGCGCAGGCTAATGCGTTTCCTGTGTAAGAGTGTGAGTGTAAAAAAGCTTTATATTCTCCATAGTCACAATAAAATTTTGCATATATTTCATTACTTGTTAGTACAACAGAAAGCGGTAAATAACCACCCGTGAGACCTTTTGAGAGTACTAAAAAGTCTGGTGTTATGTTAGCGTGAGTACAGGCAAAAAGTTCGCCTGTTCGTCCAAAACCAACCAAAACTTCATCGGCTATAAGATGTACATTGTATCTCGTACAAATCTCACGTACCAAAACCAGAAACTCTTTATGATACATATGCATAGAGCCCGCACCCTGAACAAGCGGCTCTAAAATAAGTGCCGAAATCTCGTCTGCTCTTTGTTTACACAGCTCTTCAAACGCAGTGGCTGCGTTTTGTGCTGCTTCTACGCTCATATCTTTTGGTGTCGGTGTTTGAAGTGTTTTGAGTAAAAGCGGAGCGTAAGTATCTTTGTAAAGCTCGACATCACCGACACTTAAAGCGCCTATCGTTTCACCATGGTAAGAGTTCGTAAGTGAAACAAATATACTTTTATTTTTTCCATCGTTTTTATGGGCGTGAAAACTCATCTTCAAGGCCACTTCCACTGCACTTGAACCATTATCGGAGTAAAAACATTTTGCAAGCCCTTTTGGTGTTAATTCTACCAAACGCTCTGAGAGCCTTACCACTTGTTCATGGGTAAAACCTGCCAAAATAACATGTTCTAAAGTATCAAGCTGTTCTTTTATTTTTGTATTTATGTAAGGATTAGTATGTCCAAAAAGATTGACCCACCAACTGGAAATTGCATCTATGTAAGTCCTCCCGTCAAAATCTTCCAAATAAACGCCGTGTGCTTTTTTGATGGGAATAAGCGGAAGCGTCTCATGGTCTTTCATCTGTGTACATGGGTGCCAAAGTACTTCTAAATCTCTCTTTTTTAGTTCTAAATTATTCATTTATTATCTTTATGTGTGATTATTTTTTTAAAACAACCATATTATCTACAACATCCATAATCTCTACTTTATCTCCATCTTTATATGCACTCAAATCGTCCAAACTTTTCCAATAAGTTCCATCAAATTTCACCATCCCCTCTTCTACGTGTCCTGTGCCGGAGACATGAATTCTTTGTTCATGCTCTTCGCTTGGTTTGGAGAGTTTTAGTAATAGATAATTTCTGAGCATAAAGGCTAAAACCAAAGCTATTACAAATGCAGCAGCAATCTGGACTATGGCGTTTTCAAAGGTGTAAAAATAAGAAATTCCCGCAACAGCCACAAACCCTACTCCTATAAAAAAGAGTATAAAAGAAAATGTTATGGCTTCAAGTCCAATAAGAAAAATCCCAAACGCAAGGAGATACGAAGGTTCTATTGTCTCAAACATCTCAAGCTCCTTTTGAACCTAAAAACTCTTTTAAAATTGAGAGTGAACCAATGAGTTCTGTCGTCTCATAAGGAACTATCACTTTATCTTTAGAGTCAGACTTTGCAAGCTCCTTAAACGCAGCCACTCTGTCTTTTGCAAGTAAAAACTCTGCAGCTTGCATATTTTGGCTCATTGCAGAGTTAATCATAATCATTGCGTTTTGTTGCCCTTCTGCCACTTTTTCCTGTTCATACTTTGAAGCATCCGCCATTCTCTCAATTGCCTCAGCCTGTAAGAAAGCTTTTTGTCTTTGAGCTTCAGCTTCACGGATAACAGCCTCTTTATTTGCCATCGCTTTGAGCTCAATTGCGCGTTTTTCACGTTCTGCTTTCATCTGCATATTCATTGCTTCTTCAATTTCCAACGGTACAGAGATGTCCCGCAGCTCGACTCTCATAGTTTTTACACCCCATTTGGATGAGGCTTCATCAATTGCCTGAAGAATTTTACGGTTAAGAACATCTCTTGAAGAGAGTGTTTCATCGAGGGCTAACTGCCCTATTTCTGCACGAAGTGTAGTAGTTGAAAGATTTGAGAGTGCACTTTTAAAGTCCACTACACCATACGTCGCTTTCATGGCATCTTCAACCTGAATAAAAACAATCCCATCAACGCTGATGTTTACATTATCTTTAGTAATAACATTTTGCTGCGGAATACTTATCATCTGTTCTTGCTTCGTCAGTTTTGCACTTATGGCGTCTATAATTGGGATGATAATGTGAAAACCACCCTCAATAGTGCGGTTATATTTTCCAAGTCGCTCTATGACATAAGCATGAGATTGAGGAACAATGGCAATTCCTTTAATGATTATAATCGCAATAGCGACAACTATGGCTAAACTTATAACACTTGCTGCTTCCATAATTTTTCCTTTATTTAATTTACAAGTATATCGAGTAATTAAAATTTTTCGACTTAGAAATAAGATTTTTATTCATAATTTATAACTTTTATGTGTGTATTTTCATTACACACAACTAACAAACAGCAGGTTTTTATGATGGTTTAATACGAATTCTCGTAGAATAACGCAAATAATAAAAGAAGGTATTTTATAGATGATTACATGGATGCAAAGACATAAGAAATATCTCATCGTTACTATCTGGATCTCAACAATAGCATTTATTGGTGCTGGTTTTGTTGGATGGGGTCAGTATAGCTATGGTGATAAAGCTGGAGCAGTTGCAAAAGTAGGTGATATAGAGTTAACAATGGGTGAACTTCAAAAAACTTACTCGCGTTTGTATTCGCAATACAATCAAATGCTTCAAGGCAACTTCGATGAAGAAAAAGCAAAAAGTTTTGGTCTTCAAGCGCAGGCAATGCAACAAATTATACAGCAGGCTTATATTCTTAATCTTGCAGCTGAGTATGACCTAAGCGTAAGCGATGAAGAGCTTCTTAGTACACTTAAAACACAAGAATACTTCTTTGAAAATGGTGTATTTAACAGAGATGTTTACAAAACAGTTTTATCTCAGAATAAACTTAGCATTCAAGAGTATGAAAATGACCTGAGAAAGCAATTGCTTATACAAAAAACTTTTAAATTACTTCCTGTCGATGTAGGTGCAAATGAATCTGCGATACTCAATACAATTCTTGGTATTGCAGATAAGATTGAGTACCAAGTACTTAATCAAACAGAGATTAATGTAGACAGTTCAGATGAACAGGTAAAACTTTTTTGGGAAACGCAGAAGAATAATTTTATGACTGAAGTAAGTTATGATGTAAAATTCATCAAGCATGATAATGTAAAAGCTGAATATACTGCAGATGAGATTAGCACGTACTACGCTGACAACAAAACACATTTTAAAGACGCTGAAGGGAAAATTCTTGCACTTGAAAATGCTAAAGAAAATATTATAGATGAACTCAATGCCAAAGCAACAAAAGATGCAGCACTTAGAACATATATAGCGTATAAAAAAGGTGCTCTTGATGAAAATGTAAGTATTCAAACTGCCACTATTTCAAATACAAATAATCCTTTTGACAGTGCTACTCTAGAAGAGATAGCAAAACTCACTTCAACATCTCCATTTATGAAACCTCTATTTGTTAATGGCACATACTATATATTTGAACTTATTAAAACAAACCCTTCTATAACAAAGACATATGAAGAAGCAAAAAGTGAAGTAAAGCCTCTTTATATAACACAAACACAAAAAGCAAAACTTCTTGAACTGGCAACAAACGCAGTAGCAACTTTTAAAGGATCGGTAACTGACTTTGTAACTATCCAAGATTCTGCTAAAATAGCAGGCTTAAGTACGGAAGAAGCAAGCGAATTTTTAGTAAAACTCTTTGACAAACAGATTAAAAGATCTTATATAACACTAAGTAGTGGAAAAGTGATACTTTATGACATTTTGGAACAAAAGTTGCTAGATAATTCAAATAACAATCAAGGGGATTCTGTTATGAGATTGAAGAGCGCAATGTTCAATGAAGGTCTTATAAAAAATCTAGAAAACAAATATCAGACAGAGATATTTATCCAAGGACTATAAGTTGAGTAGAACTATTCTAGCCATCGACATCGGCTCTACTAAAATTTGCGCAATTATTGCTCAAATAAATAATGATAACTCTATATCGATAACAGGTGCAGGGACTACTAAAGCACAAGGCCTTAAAAAAGGAAGCATTACTAACATCGAGTTAGCCTCACGTTCTATTAGAACTGCGGTAAATGATGCGAAACGTGTTTCAGGAAGTGAAGTTTCAAGCGCTATTGTTTCTATATCTGGAGCTTACACTAAAAGTGTTAATTCAAATGGCATCGTAAACATCCAGTCCAAAGAAGTTAGTTTCAAAGAGATTGAAAGAGTTATGCATGCTTCACTTTATAATGCAAGCATACCAAATGAATTTGAAGTACTTCATGCACTTCCATATAACTTTAAAGTTGATGATCAGGACTTTATAGAAGATCCACTTGGTATGAATGCTTCAAGACTTGAAGTTGAAACACACATTATTACAACACAAAAATCAAATCTTAACAATCTCAGAAAAGCTGTTCGCGGCGCTGGTGTTGAAGTAGATAATATTGTGCTTAATTCTTATGCTTCAGCAATTGCTACAATAAATGAAGATGAAAAAGAATTGGGTATTGCAGTTATAGATATGGGTGGAAACACGAGCAATATAGCTATTCACTCAGGAAATTCTATAAGATATAATGAATTTTTAGGTGTCGGTTCAAACCATGTAACAAGCGATTTGTCTATGGCACTACATACACCATTAAATATTGCAGATAATGTGAAACTTACCTACGGTTCACTTCTTACTCCAACTAATGATTTAATTGAACTTCCTATAATTGGTGATGAACATTCTACTCATGAAGTATCGCTTGAAGTAGTACACAATGTAATTTTTGCAAGAGTTGAAGAAACACTGATGATTCTTGCACAATTCATAGAGAAAAGCGGTTTAAAGGACCAACTAGGCGCAGGTATTGTGCTTACCGGCGGCTTTTCTAAAATGGAAGGTATCAGAGATTTAGCTATAGCAACTTTTGGCTCTATGCCAGTTCGTCTTGCTCGTCCTATTGAAATGGACGGTCTATTTGATAACTTAAGAGAGCCGGAGTATGCAAGTGCTGTCGGCCTTATCATGTATAGCGCATCTGCCTACACTCCTTATGAAATAGATGTCAACAAAAGAGTTAGACACGCAAATGAACTACCAACCGAGACAACAACGGTATCTTTCAGTGAGGCTAAGGATATTCCTATTGCGCCGCCATCTCTTGATTTGAATATCAAAGAGAAGATGGTCAATTTGTCAGAAAAAAAAGAAAAAAAGAGTGAAGAAGCCGGAGCTTTTAGTAAATTTTGGAATTGGGCAACCCAGTTATTTTAAAGGAGTAAGATATGAGCATTGAAGCATTTTCTGTAGAAGAAGCGCGTAATATAAGTGGAGCTAGAATCATCGCTGTTGGCGTTGGCGGTGGTGGCGGTAATATGATTGGTCACATGATTAATCAAGGTGTTACAGGAATAGAGATGATGCTCATTAATACTGATGCACAAGTTTTAAGTGAAACATGTGCTGCATCTAAGATTCAAATAGGCACAAAGCTTACTAAAGGTCTTGGTGCTGGTATGAAACCAGTTGTTGGAAGAGATTCTGCATTAGAGAGTTATGATGAAATTAGAAATGCTCTTGAGGGAGCAGATATAGTATTCATCTCTGCTGGTCTTGGCGGTGGAACTGGTACCGGTGCGGCACCAATAGTAGCGCAGATAGCAAAAGAAATTGGTGCATTAACTATTTCTGTTGTTACAAAACCTTTTAAATTTGAAGGGAACAAAAGAATAAAGCTTGCAGAAGCTGGCTTAGAAGAGCTTAAAAAAGAGAGTGACTCTATAGTTGTTATTCCTAATGATAAGCTTTTAACTATTATTGATAGAAAACTCGGTCTTAAAGAGAGTTTCAAAATAGTTGACAGCGTTTTAGCTCAAGCTGTTAGCGGAACCTCAGGTGTTATTCTTTCAAGTGGTGAAAATGACATCAACCTTGACTTTGCAGACTTAAAAACTGTAATGAGTCATAAAGGTATGGCACTTATGGGTGTTGGTGAGCATGAAGGTGAAAACGCAGCGTATGAAGCTATTAAAGCTGCTATTGAGTCTCCACTTCTTGACAATATGTCAATCAACGGAGCTATGGGTGTTTTAGTTCACTTTAGCATGCACCCTGAATTTCCAATGATGGAAATTGCTGAGGCTATGGATGTTGTTCATGACAGCGCTCATGAAGATGCTGAAGTTATCTGGGGAACATCAACAGATTCAACTATGCCTGAGGATTACATTAAAATCACTATCGTTGCAACTGGTTTTGAGAAGGAAGTTTCAGCAAAAGAGTTATCTAACAATGGTGATTTTGTAGGTGAAAACATTCCTCCACGTGCTAAAGTACGCCCAAGATTAGTTGTTGGTGGTGATTTAAACAGTGATTACCTAGATATACCAGCCTACATGAGACAACAACAAGACTAAGAAAATTATTGCACTCCTTTGAAAAAATTATGAAAGCCAAGAGTTTACTTGGCCTTCGTGAAAAATCCTCCCTGAAAGAAATCAAAAACAAATACAAAAATCTTATGAAAAAATGGCATCCTGATAAGCATAAAGATGACGTTGAAAAAGCCACACAGATGAGTATGCTCATCAACGAAGCCTATGAAATAGTCTTAGATTATTGTAACAACTATGAATTCTCTTTTGATGAAGAGCATATCAAAAAGTCTCACTATTCACCATCAGAGTGGTGGAATGATAAATTTGGCGGAAGATAGCTTATTGACGAATGTCAAATACTTATAGAGAATACTTCTGTACAATACTCAAAAAAAAGAGATAAAATGATAAAAATATTATTAACATTGATATTGTTAACCCAATTTTCTTTAGGTGATGATTTAGCCAAGCGTGTTGAAGACCTTCCCCAAAAAGAGATGATTTCTCAAAATAAACTTATTGTTGATTTATTTGTTGAAGAAATTTCAAAAACACTCCCTAAAGAAATAGATAAATATACACAACTCTCCAAGGTTACAAGTGAAGATGTAACACTCATATATACTTTTGAAATAAATGCAGAGACTAAAAGTGATGAAGCCATTAAGAAAGAAGATAGAACTCGTATGAAAAAATCTGTCACCCAGGGTATTTGTCAATCTTCAAAACGTTTTTTAGATGCACAAATCAATATTTCATATTTATATCTAAGCGCAAAAACAAAAGCAGAACTATTCAGATTTGATGTCACTCAGAAAGAGTGTATAAACTTATAATATAATTAAAAATGTTGATTTCAATCAACTACTTTTAGAAAAAATGCCACTACAATGACAAACTATTTCACTATAGGGAAATAAATTGTCTATTCAAAATATCATAAAATCTTTAGATTCTTTTACTACTTTTAATAATGAACAAATAGAGTTACTCTCTTCTATCTCTACTGTTTATTCTTATAATAAAGAGTACATATTACATTATGAAAAGAAAGAGAGTAACAATCTGCTTTTTTTGATAGATGGTTTGGCAAAAGCCTATAAAATCGATAAACATAATAATGAAATTTTTTTATACTACATTCACAAAAACACGCTTTTATCTGAAATATCTGACATTTACAACGATACCATTCGTTCATTTTCCAATATAGAGCTTCTTGAAGATTCCAAAATATTAAGTATTGACTATAAACTTTTTAAAGAATATTTTCTGAGTAACAATATTTTCTGCCTTCATTTTATAAATGAAATTATCATAAAGTCTAAACAACTGCAATCTTTAATCAACAGAGAATTTTTATTTGACTCCGTACAAAAAGTCGCAATGACTTTAGACTCCGATATTTCTATGTTTAATGCCTTAAGAAGGCATGATGTTTCTCTCATTTTACATATTCAACCTGCAACACTTTCTAGAGTTCTCAATAAGCTAAAACGCAATAAAATAATCGATATAATACATGGCGATGTTAATGTGCTA
>JAHJFL010000081.1 GCA_018824795.1 bacterium
ACCATATCTACCCCAGTATTTGGCTCATCTAAAATAAGAATTTCCGGTTCTGAAGCAAGAGCTCTGGCAATCATAACACGTTGGCGCTGTCCGCCTGAGAGTGTTCCAACCATTTTATCTTTGAGATTTAAGATATCCATTTTTATCATCGCATCTTCAACAGCGTTTTTATCTTTCTTGTTCATAAACGAAAAAATAGTTCTTTGTGCTGTTCTTCCCATACTTACTATGTCTAAAACCGTAGCCGGAAAATTAGCATCGACCAAAGAAGCACGTTGGGGAACATAGCCTATTTTATGCCATGCTTTAAAGTTTGAGAGTTTTTTTCCAAAGAGTTTGATACTTCCGCTTGTAGGTTCTTCCAAACCTAATAGCATTCGAATTAAAGTTGTTTTTCCTCCACCGTTTGGGCCAATAATAGCAACATATTCTCCATTAAAAATCTCCAAAGAGATATTCGAAAGTATTGCTTGCCCCCTCACACCAAAGTTAAGGTTTTTGACATCAAAAATAGGAATCTTAAACTTTATTGGCACATAAGCGCCTTTGAAATTTTCTCTAAATTTTGTCTCATAATCTCTTCATAATTTAGGTTTTGCTTTGCTTCATCTGCCGTAATGTTACCCAAAGGCTGCAACACATCCACACTTACATTTGTATCTTTTGAGATACTTTTCATAGCTCTATCACTTGCAAAGTTTTCAAAAAAGATAGTTTCTATTTTGTCTTCTCTAATATGCTCAATCAATTTTGCCATATTTTTAGGACTTGGCTCCGCCTCAGGTGAAAATCCGCTAAGAGCTTCTACCTTAAAGCCGTAACGTTTTGAGAGGTAGGAAAAGGCATTATGGTTAACAAAAATAGTACTGTTTGCACAATTTTTCAAAGCACTTGCATATTCTACATCAAGTTTTTTAAGCATCCTAATATATTCTTCTTTATTTTTTTCATACAAGACTGCGTTTTGAGGAAGCAGAGCTATAAGCTCTTCAGTTACCGTCTGCGCTGCGTTTGTCATATTACTAAAATCAAGCCAATAGTGCGGGTCGATTTTACTGTGCGCGCAATGTTCATCATGATGATTATGATGCTCGAATTCATCTGAGCCTAACTCTCTTAAATTAACATGCTCACTCATATCAATTGTTTTAGCTGCAAAAACAAAACCGCTTGTCCATGGTTCGAGTCCTGCTCCGCTATAAAAAATAAGATTGCTCTCTTCAAGTGAGGCCACAAGTTTGGGTGTCGGTTCAAAACTGTGAACATCCACGCCAAAAGGTAAAATATTAATAATTTGCACACTTTCACCGGCTATATGTTTTACAATATCGTAGAGAGCGAAGCTGCTTACCGCTACTTTTAGCGTTGAACTTTTAGGTTCTTTGTTTTGGCTCATAAAGAACAACAGTAAAATCAATATCAGCGCAAGAAAAGCAAAAAGTATCTTCTTTAAGTGTTTCATTAAATCCCCAAATTTTTTTGAAATTATACCCTATTTTGTAATATAGTATTTTTTAGATATAATTCGCCACTTTTACATTCAGGAATATATATATGACAACTAGTTTTTTACTTATTGTTCAAATAGTTTTGGTAGTGATGATCACTATTGCAGTACTATTACAAAAAAGCTCAAGCATTGGTCTTGGCGCATACAGTGGCTCAAATGAGTCTGTATTTGGTGCTAAAGGACCTGCAAGTTTCTTAGCGAAAGTTACTTTTACTATAGGGTTTTTGTTTGTTGTAAACACAATCGCACTTGGGTATTTATACTCTCAAGAAGCACAATCTTCAGTAGTAGATGACATGGTAAGCACAACTGCTGTGGTTGCTCCTTCATCTGTAGTACCTACTGTTGTTGCAGAACAAAACGCTACACAAGAGTTAAACACTACAAAATAGTTGCATTTTTTGCAACTATAAACCCTCTAAAAAAGCTCTTTTACTCCCTCTTAAATTTTTCTTGCTACAATTATGCAATAATTTTTACAATACCTAAGGAAAACCATATGTTAAACGAAATATATAGTGAATGTGAAACAAAAATGCAAGGCAGCGTTAATCACATGCTAAGAGATTTTAAAACACTCAGAACAGGAAAGGTTATGGTATCTGTTTTAGACAATGTTAAAATTGACTACTACGGAACTATGACTGCACTTGATCAGGTAGGTTCCGTAATTGCTACGGATGCTACAACAATCGTTATCAATCCTTGGGAAAAAAATCTTTTAAGTGCTATTGATGGCGCTATTCAAAGAGCCAATATTGGCGTAAACCCAAATAATGACGGTAACCAAATCAAACTTTTCTTCCCGCCAATGACAGTAGAACAACGTCAAGAAACTGTAAAACAGATGAAAGGCATGGGTGAAGATGCAAAAGTTTCGGTAAGAAATGACAGAAAAAATTCAAATGATAAAATCAAAAAACTTGAAAAAGATAAAGAAATTACAGCAGATGAGTCAAAATCCGCTCAAGAACAGATTCAAAAAATAACTGATAAATATGCAGCAAATATAGAACAGATTTTAAAAGACAAAGAAGTAGAAATACTTAAGGTTTAAGACGCCAAAGGAAGTATTTCCTTTGACTACGTTAACACTGGGTTCTCTTCAGCAGAGAGCTCTCGCACCCTTGGTGCTCTTTACACAATAACATTAGGAAGTAATTATGGATGTTAAAAAAATATACATGAATGCAGATGCTCTTTTAGAAGGGCATTTTAAACTCAGCAGTGGAAATCACTCACAGTTTTATCTGCAATCTGCAAAAGTTTTAGAAGACCCTAAAACTGCAAAACTGCTCGCTGATGCACTTGCGAAACAAATCAAAGCAAGCGGTCTTGAAATAGACACTGTCTGTGCTCCTGCACTCGGTGGTCTTATTGCAGGATTTGCATTAGCACAAGCACTCGACGTTCGTTCGATTTTTGCTGAGAGAGTAGGCGGTGAGATGAGTATTCGCCGTGGCTTTGAGATAAAAAAAGGCGAAAAAGTTTTAATGTGTGAAGACATCATTACAACTGGCGGTTCTGCTATGGAAGCGGCAGCCGTTGTAAAAAGCTTAGGTGGAGAAATAGTTGGTGTAGCTGCTCTAGCAAACCGTGGTTTTTGTAAACGCGAACAGAGTGATGTACAAACGCAGCCAAACTGTAAACTGCCTCAAGACATTCCATTTTTTGCCTTAGAAGATTTTACATTTGAAATTTATGAACCGGACAATTGTCCACTCTGTAAAGATGGGAGCGAAGCTATTAAGCCTGGCTCACGTGGGAATTAATAATGGACAAAACAAGTTTTAAAGTAGATATGGCGCACCTTCAAAAAGTACATAGAACTATCAGAAAAGCAGGAAATATTTTTCCTAATGAAGCAGAGCTTGTAAAAACATTGGAAGAAGAGCTTACAAAAGCTCAAGATGATGCATCTTTAAATCTTTATTACTCAATGGCTCAATACCTAAAACAAAGACTTAAAGAACTCAGAGTTCATCTTCCTGTTCCACAACAAGGTGTTGAAGAAGCTTACGAAGATTTAACCTGGAGTATCAATTATCTTCAGTGGCTCGTCCACGAACAAAAAGAAGTGGCAAAGTAGCGAATAATTCGCTACTTATACTTGAGCTGACAAGTCAGCATACGCTCCACCAAAACTCTTGCAACTTCAACTTTTCCATCTACAATAGTCGTTATTTTTAAATCTGACAACTTCTGTTTTTCTTCCAAAGAGACAACTTTAACTATTAAATTTGCATTATTTGTATATTTTAAAACCGCTTCACAAATCAGACGCTTTTTTTCTAGATTATCTAAGGTTACAATCACGGCTGCTGCGTTTTCTATGTGTAGTGCGTTTAATATAGAAAGTTTTGAGGCATCCCCAAGATATGCTTCTCTCCCATCTTTAAGTGCTTCTTGTACATGTTTGTTTGAATTGTCGACAATAACATAGGGAGCATCGAGTTCATCAAGATGATCAGCCACAAATTTTCCGACAACACTATACCCGCAAACAACCACATGATCTTTAATATCTGATAAACCGGACATATCTGTGACAGGATCTTTAGTTTTTATAAGGGTCTCTACAAAATCGTTTATTTTAGCAATAAAAAATGGGGTGACTACCATAGAAAAAATCACTACTAATATAAAAAAAGACTCCAGCCAAGGGCCTAAAAGTCCACCCGATGCGGCAACTGCAAAGATAACAAAAGAGAACTCTCCAACCTGAGAGAGTGAAAGCGCAGTTTTTAAGGCTGTTGAAGATGTCGAACTTAAACGCAGCAGTACAAACATAATAATTGTTTTAACAAGAAGCGTCAAAGCAAAAATTCCGACAATACTCACAAAATTTTCAAGTAAAAACGCAAGGTCTATTTTCATACCCACAGTAATGAAAAAAGTTCCTAATAAAATGTCTTTAAACGGTGCAATATCTGATTCTACTTTATGATGGTATTTTGTCTCTGCAATAATCATCCCGGCAACAAATGCCCCGAGAGAGTACGTAAAGCCCATGCCAAAAGCAAGCAAAGATGCTGCCATTACTATGAAAAGTACAGAACCCATAAAAAGCTCTTCAACTTCTGAAGAAGCGGAAAAATGTAAGAGCCAGGTCATGACTCTTTTACCAACAACAAATAAAAGACCTATGACCAAAACAGCACTAATCACAGTATTTGTCAGAATTGTAAATACAGACTCATCTCCATTGCTCGTTAAAAAGCTGATAAGAATAAGAATAGGGATGACGGCAATATCTTGAAAGATGAGGATACCTGTGGCTCTTTGTCCATAAGGCGTATAAATCTCTTTGGAGCTTTTAAGGTAACTGAGCACCACTGCTGTAGAAGAGAGCGAAAAAGCTAAAGAGATAATAAGTGAGGACTTCACATCCAAGGCAAAGAGATAGTGACTAATCGCGTAAGCAGCCATAGAGGTAAACGCAACCTGCATCAGCCCGTTGCCAAATATCTCTTTTTTCATCTTGTTCATTTTCGCAAGCGATATTTCAAGCCCTATAGTGAACATTAGAAAGACAATACCAAATTCACCAACCATTTCCAAAGAATGGGAACCTGCAACAGCTTTAAGGTCAAAAGCATAGACAATGATTGTACCCGTGAGTATGTACCCAATAATCTGAGAGACCCCCAGCTTCTTTAAAAATATATTTATAACTATAGAAATTCCTAAAGCCACGATTACATAAAAAATTGCATTATCCATAATTAACTTTCTTGATGAGATATGCTATTATATAAAACAAAACTTATATATGCTGTGATAAAAGGTTCAAATGCTCAAGTATTTTCTATTATTATTTATAGTGTTAGTATTTGGATTATTTAATATGCAAAAGGCTTCAAAAGTGCACACACTCGATGAAAACGCAACAATATTAGCTTTTGGAGACAGTATAACGTATGGCTTTGGTGTGAGTAAATATGAAAGCTATCCTTCGATTCTCGAAAAACTCACTAAACGCAGAGTCATAAATGCCGGCATAAATGGAGACACTTCAGAAGATGCACTACAAAGGTTTCCCAATATACTCAAAAATAACTCTATCCAAATGATGATTTTATGTATAGGCGGTAATGATTTACTACAAAAAGTTCCTCTTCGCACCATGAAAGAAAACATTATAAAAATTATACAAATGGCAAAAGAAAAAAATATTGAGGTTGTCCTAATTGCTGTTCCTGATTTTTCCATACTTGGCTTAAGTCCTCTAGCGCTTTATGAAGACATTGCGGAAGAAGAAAGAGTTTATCTCATCAAGGGTCTTCTATCTGAAGTACTCTCTTCCCAAAGACTTAAAAGCGATTATATTCATCCAAATACCTCCGGATACAGATATATGGCTGAGACAATTTATACAAACCTGTTATCTCAGGCCTATCTAAACAAATGAAACTCTTAAATAGCTCCGCTTCTTTGAAGTAAATAACTTCAGAGAAATATTTATACCCAACGCATATTTCAGCCATCTAAAGCATTTTCCTATAAAGATTTTAAGAGATTTTACAATATAATTCGCGATTATTAAAAAAATTATATGGAGCATAAAATATGACTAAATACATTTTTGTAACTGGGGGCGTTTTAAGTTCTCTTGGAAAAGGGATTACTGCGGCAAGTGTTGGTACCTTGCTTAAACACTCTGGCAAAAAAGTTGGCATGTTAAAAATCGATCCATATATCAACGTTGACCCTGGAACTATGAGTCCACTCGAACATGGCGAAGTTTTCGTGACAAAAGACGGTGCTGAGACTGACCTTGACATAGGAAACTACGAGAGATTTCTCGACACTTCCTTCCTTAAGTCAAGCAACTTTACCACCGGTCAAGTCTACTCTTCAGTTATTGAAAGAGAACGTGCCGGTGGATATTTGGGACAGACTATTCAAGTTATTCCTCACATTGTCGGTGAGATTGTCAAACGCATCAAAGAAGCTGGCGAAGAGCACGACATTCTTATTGTAGAACTTGGCGGAACAGTTGGTGACATTGAAGGACTTCCTTTCATGGAAGCAATCCGTCAAATGAAACATGACGATGAAGTTGCGGGAACATTTTTTATCCACGTTACGCTTATTCCTTACATTAAAGCTGCTGGTGAGTTAAAATCTAAACCGACACAACACTCGGTTCAAGAACTTCGCCGTATTGGTATTACACCGCAGATGATTATTGCCAGAAGCGAAAATGCTCTTCCAAAAACATTCAAGAAAAAACTTGCAATGAGCTGTGATGTTTCAAGCGACAGCGTAATTGAAGCACTTGATGCAGCAAGTATTTACGATGTTCCTATGTCATTTTTAAGACAAAACATTCTCAAACCAATCTCAAAAGAGCTTGACCTTGGCGAGTGTAATCCAGATATGGAAGAGTGGGACTCTTTGGTGAAAAAAATCGTGCAACCAAAAAATAAAACGGTTGTCGGTTTTGTAGGAAAATACCTTGAACTTAAAGAAGCATATAAATCTTTAACGGAATCACTCATTCACTGTGGTGCGCATTTAGATGCCAGAGTTGAAATCTGTTGGGTAGATTCAGAGATGATAGAAGAGAGAGGTGCCGAAGCACTTTTAAGCGACTGTGACAGCGTTTTGGTTGCAGGTGGTTTTGGTAATCGTGGCGTTGAGGGTAAAATTCAAGCAATTGAGTACGCACGTGTCAACAAAATTCCTTATCTTGGAATCTGTCTTGGTATGCAGCTAACTTTAGTTGAATATGCAAGAAATGTTTTAGGTCTTGAAGGAGCAAACTCTGTTGAGTTTGATGAAAATACTCCATACCCAATGATTTATCTTATAGATAACTTTCTTGACCAGGCTGGTAATTCTCAACTTAGAACGCATAAATCTCCAATGGGCGGGACGCTTAGACTTGGAGAGTACCCTTGTGATACAAAAGACGGTTCACTCATCCAAAAAGCTTACGGCGGAGCAAAAACTATTTTAGAGAGACACCGTCACCGTTATGAAGCGAATCCAACTTTTCGTAAACAGCTCGAAGATGCTGGTATGATAGTAACAGGAGAATCAAACGGTCTTATTGAAGCTGTTGAGATAGAAGGTCATCCATGGTTCTTAGGTGTTCAGTTTCACCCGGAATTTACTTCAAGACTTCAAAGTCCAAACCCGTCTATTTTAGCCTTTGTTGAAGCTTCATTGAGTGCAGAATAATCCCACTCCGCTAGATAAGTCGGCTCTTTTTGAGCTGCTCTCTTTGCGTTTTGACAAAGAAGAGACAAAACTTTCACAAATTCCAAATCCCGCTCTGCTTTTAAACGCACAAAAAGCTGCTCTTGCAATAGCAAATGCAATCAGAGAAAAGAAAAATATCACGCTTGTTGGTGACTATGATGTTGATGGGGTAAGCTCAACGGCAATTATGGTCGACTTTTTTAAACAAATTCCTTATCCGTTAAACGCAGTCATCCCAAACCGCTTTCGTGATGGTTATGGCGTTTCTGCAAACGTACTCACACGTATTGAAGCAGATTTAGTCATTACGGTAGACAATGGCATAACCGCTTGTGAAGCTGCAGATATTTGCAAACAAAGAGGGATTGATCTTATCATCACCGACCATCATACTCCCCCTGATGTTCTGCCAGATGCGTTTACCATAGTCGACCCAAAACTCCCTGATTGTGAGTACCCGTTTAAAGAGATATGTGGAGCACAGGTTGCGTGGCTACTTTTAGCACTGCTTAAAAAAGAGCTACAACTGAACATTGATATGCGAGGGTTTTTAGATATTTTGGCGATTGCCATTATTGCCGACGTTATGCCTTTAGTCAACATAAACAGAACCTTGGTCAAAGAGGGCTTAAAACAGCTTATGTCATCTTCTCGTCCCTCTTCTATAATCATCAGAGATTTTCTAAACAAATCTGCCATCAGCTCTGAAGACATTGCCTTTATGATAGCACCGCGTTTAAACTCTGCCGGACGTCTTGAAGATGCTTCTATAGCTTTAGAATTTTTCACAGCACCAAGCATAGAAAAAGCTTACAAACAATTTGAACTCCTCGGAAAACTCAACGATCTTCGAAAAGCAACTGAAGCAGAGTGTACCAAAGAGGCAATGGAAAGTGTCAATGAAGAGGACCTAGTCATTGTTGTTGCAGGAGAACATTGGAACGAGGGTGTTGTCGGCATAGTCGCTTCGCGTTTAGTCGATAAATTTGGCAAGCCGGCTATAGTTTTGAGCATTCATGAGGGTATTGCCAAAGGGAGTGCAAGAAGTATTGGAGATGTCAGTATTTACGAACTTATAAAGGCGAATGAACACTTGTTAACTAAGTTTGGCGGACATAAAATGGCTGCTGGTTTAGGGCTTTTGGAAAAAAATATTGAGCCTTTTAGAAAAGCTATAAACGTAACTGCAACAAATCTAAACCCTAAAGACTTTATCCCAAAAAATGAGCTCATCGGAACGATTGCGACAGATGAAATAGACTTTCAACTTCTAGATTTGCTTGAGCAGTTTGAACCTTACGGCGAAGCAAATCTACGACCGCGTTTTCTCATAAAAGATGCAGAAGTAGTCAGTATTAAACTCCTCGGTGCCGATAAAGCTCACTCAAAAATAGAGATTAGACAAGAGTCGCATGAGAGAAAAACTCTTGA
>JAHJFL010000010.1 GCA_018824795.1 bacterium
CAGCAGACACATTTGTAAACACCTTCTGCTTTTTCATTATAAAACTTTCCAGAGAAGGGTGCTTCTGTACCGTGCTGTCTGCATACAATAAACTCTTCAGGACTAAGCTGGCTCTTCCACTCTTGTTCACTCTTTTGTACTTTCATATTGGCTCCTTAAATTATTAATTACTTCACACTCATCTTCATAAAGAACATACACAAACTTCTCTGCAAGGTTAAACGCATAGTTTAGTTTTGCTTCTTCCACAAAAGGAACATCTAAAAGAAGGATGAACTTTGGACTCAGTGCATCTATGTTTGCATATGTAGTCAATAGAAGACTATTTAAGTCTATTTCGACTAGATTTTTGGAACTATCTAATAAAACTGCTTTATCTCTTATAAAGAATTTCAGATCATCATTTAATTTTTCTTGGCTTAAGCTATTACTGACAACTAAAATATCTTTTGCTTTGTGCGTTTGCAAAAGTTCTGAGAGAATCTGCAAGGTTTTTGCGTGAGGATTTGTTTTATGGAAGTGAGCTTCTTGTTTTGCACTTCTAAAGTTTTGAGTAAAAGTAAAATCTTTTGTAGCCTCTTTTGAACTGACAAGCAATAGGGCTGCTTTTTTTTGTATATGTTTAAGATAGGATATAAAATCATTGTTGTAAAAGTCTGCATCATCGCACATAATGAGATCTGCCGCGTCTAAAGATTTTTTAAAGAGTGCCTCTTCAATGTACAGAGTGTCTATGCGACGTATCTTTTTGAGCTTGTCGAGATGTTTGTTAATTAAATCAATTGGTGTTATAACCTCTATGGATGTGATATCTGCTTCTACTATTGCATGTTCTATAATGTCTAAAAGTTTTTTCTTCAGTATTTCACAAGCGAGATTTGTCTCTTTAATGATGATAATTCTTTTGCTTGGATTTTTGAGTTTTTCCAAAATTGCCTTAAGTGCTAGTACATTTGTTTTTCCACTGCTGTGGGTAGCATCTAAAACAGAAAACGCAGGGAGCTCAGTGTCAATAAAACGCATCTGTTCCCGCGTACATAAGTGAAGAGAGTTTTTGTCTAAAACGCAGTACTGAACTAAAATACTTCCAATAATATTTGCCGCTGTTGGAAGCTTAGGTGTTTGTGCTATCTCTTCTTGCAGTTTTTGGATGATTTCTAGAGACGAAGAATCACTAAAGAGAACTTTTGACTTTGGCAGGAGTTCTTGAAATGAAATATCTAAAGTCTGGTATTCATCAGAACTTAAATTTTCCATCAACAGGTAGTTGAAGATTGGGGCACCGTCATTATGGGTGAGTTCATTAAATCTTTGTCTGATAATTTCATGTGAATGCTCAAACGCTAAAGATTTATCTGTAGAGTCCTGTTTGCTTGCTTTTTGCACTTTTGCATTTTTAAGCTCATCGTAATTCCATGATTTAGATTCAAAAAGATAGAGACCTCTTTGTGGATCAAGTAGAAGCAGAGGGATGAAAAAACTGTGTGTATGGTGGTAAATAGTAATATCTTGATAAAGATACAGACCATTTTCCTCTACAACAGATTTTAATTTTTGTAAGATAGATGATTCGAAAGGTTGGAGAGTCTTACTCTTTTTCTTGAAAAGGGAAGTTAAGTAAGATAAATTCATAGAAGAAATAAAACATTGCCACTAAGACATGGCAATGTTTTAATAATTATTTACCAGCTGCAACACGGTCTTTTAGACCTTTACCAGCTTTAAATTTAGGAACCATTTTATCTTCAGTAGTATAAGTCTTGTCAGTACCAGGAACTTTACCACTTTTTCCTTTTTGAAGACCAGCAGCAAAGCTACCAAAACCAACTAAAGAAACTTCTTCTTTTTTTACTAGAGCTGAAGTAACAGCTTCTGTGAATGCTTTAATTGCAGCTTCTGCTTCAACTTTAGTTTTGTAGTTACCGCTTGCTTGTACTAATTCAACGAATTGCGCTTTATTCATAAATTCACCCTTGGATTAAATATTTCCGAATTTTGGAACTAACCCCCAAAAGCCTTAGTTTCAAATAATTCAGCTATGGGTACTTTATAATTTATTTGCTTAATTTTTTCTTCTTTTTGCCTAAAAACGCTACGAAATGCGATATTTTTGTTTCTTTTAAGCTGTTCTTAGCCTGTATCAAAAGCTTTAGCATATTATAACCGTTGCTATGTGAGATAATAAGAGAAGAAACTTCTTTCATTTTTTCATATCTTTTTTTGTTTGTATGTATAGATAAAAACACATCCTCAAGTCCATCTCTCTCATTTTTAGTCAGTGTGCCCATTGAGTAATTCCCTTTAGCCATTAAGTTTGTTTATTTTTCTCACAACTCTAATAATCTCATCATCTTCAAGTTCTCCCAACATTTTCATGACTACAGAAGCAGCTTGAGGTTTCGCACGTCCTAGTTTCCAGTCCTGATATGTTCGCATAGCTATCCCTAAGCTTTGCGCCATATCTTTGAGGGATATTTTTTTCCCATTGTGCTGAGATTCTATAGCGTTGTGAAGAATATTGAATAAATCATCGATTTGCATTCGGAAATTATACGGATTAAATACTTAAATATACATATAAATTAATAAAAATTCGTAATTACTGTATTTAATATTATGTTTATTGTATTTAATATAGCATAAATACATTTTAAAGATTAATTAAATGTATAAAAAACACGATAAACCGTGTTTATTTTTTATGCAAGTAAGCTTTGTCTGATTGTACAGAGTTAATGAGATGAAGAATTGATAAGGAGTTAAGAAATAAAAGGGAGAAATAAACTGTGTTTGAAGTATTTAAAAAGAGAATATTACGCAACTGCTGAGGGAACAGCAGAAGTAAAAAGTTGCTTGGGAGTTTAAAAGTTAGTTACGAAGATGAGCTTTTTTTTCTTTGAGTATAAAAATCATGAATACAAAGGCAAGAGTAATTACACCAAGGTTTGCATTAAAAAACAAGATTGCTGCCATGCTTGAAAAAATGGCAATGTATCCAAAAATACTCTTTTGAAATACTCCAAAAAGAAGAGCAAACGCAAGTGATGCATAACCTAAAGCTTTTAGAGTTAAAAGTACCCCTATAAAGTTTCTCAGGATGCACTGAATGTTGTTTGCATGATTTTCGCAGATGAGAACGTACTCTGCGTTTGTAAAAAATTCGTTTCTCCATAGAAGAATAAGTATAGAGACAGTTATAGCAAAAAGAATTGGTTTGGAA
>JAHJFL010000082.1 GCA_018824795.1 bacterium
AAAGAAGCAAGCTCCGGAGAGATTCTATCATAAGGTAAAACCTGTTCATTTGTGGTGATTTCAGGAGAATAGAACATTGGATTGTCTATCTTTTCCTGGAGTCTTTCCTGATCTTTTGCACTGTTAATAATGACACCAAAAGAGCTTGGATGCGTAAAGTCGTCTTGATGCAGCGCATAGTACTCTTCTACTTCAGCGTCGCTTGGCGGATTCATTGCCGAGTAAGAGATTGCGGAATAAAGCTTTTGACTTAAAAGTTTCTGTTCTACTTTTTCTTTGAGTTCTGTAGAGCTTAAACCGTTTGCGTTTCTTACAGCTTCATAAAAGTCTGCAACACTCATATTGTTTCTCTGCGCTGTTGCTTTAATGTCTTCATACACTTCTTCGCTGGTGACGCTGAGTTTTCTCTCTTGTATCTCTGTCTCTTCAAGTGCTTTACGAATTAAAATATCGGAAGCCTGTTTTGCATCTACTTTAGAGAGTGCCATCTCTTTTTTAACATCGTAAAGTGTGATTGCTTTTTCTTTGACGACAACAGCAACCCCGTCTACAATCTCTGCGTTTAGCAAAGAAGCGAAAATAAGTGTGAAAAATATTTTGTACATACCAAAACCTATGCGTTTAAATTTGAGAGTTATTTTACCCTTCTTTAACCAACAATAGCCTAAAATTGCGCAACTATATACAAAGGCTATTCATGGTTGTCACTCGTTTTGCTCCAAGTCCTACGGGCTATCTTCATATTGGCGGTCTAAGAACCGCTCTGTTATCCTATCTTTGGGCCAAAAAAAATGGCGGTAAATTTCTTCTTCGTATTGAAGACACAGATAAAGCAAGGAATTCAGAAGAAGCGGCACAGGCGATTGTGAATGCTTTTGAATGGTTAGGCTTGGCTCACGATGGCGAGATTACTTACCAAAGTAAACGCGATGACATTTACGCAAAATATATTCAGCAACTCCTGCATGAAGGCAAAGCTTACAAATGCTACATGACAAAAGAAGAACTCACAGAACTTCGTGAAACGCAGATGGCTAATAAACAAAGAACTATGTACGACGGAAGCTACCGTGACTTTAACGGAACGCCTCCCGAGGGAGTTGAACCGGCTATCCGTATTAAAGCTCCAAAATCAGGGCCTATTGTTGTTAAAGACGGTGTGAAGGGTACTATTACTTTTCAAGCTGAAGACATCTTAGACGATTTTGTTATCGCAAGAGCTGACGGAAGTCCGACATACAACTTTGTTGTTGCAGTCGATGACGCACTTATGGGAGTGACGGAAGTAATCCGCGGAGATGACCACCTCTCAAATACGCCAAAACAGATAGTCGTTTATGAAGCTTTGGGGTTTGAGATTCCTGCGTTTTACCATGTCCCGATGATTCACAACGCAGATGGGAAAAAACTCTCTAAACGCGACGGAGCAACGGATGTTATGGCCTACAAAGAGATGGGTTACACACCGGAGGCATTACTAAACTTTTTAGTTCGCTTGGGATGGAGTCACGGAGATCAGGAAATTTTTTCTATGGAAGAGATGATGGAACTTTTTAATCCAAAAGACATCAACAAATCCGCTTCTATCTACAACACGGAAAAGCTTGACTGGTTGAGTGCACACTACATTAAAAATATGCCAAATAAAAAGCTGGCAGAACTTTTAGAACAGTATGGTCTAATGCTCACTTCTCATGATAAAAAAGAGATTCTGCTCGACTCTTTAAAAGAGAGAGCAAAAACACTCAAAGATTTGGCAGAGCTTACAAAAGAGATTTTAGCAACACCTGTTTCTTATGATGAAAAAGCCATTGCAAAAGCTTTTAAAGCTGATGCAATAGAAGTTCTTAACGCTTTTAGTGCAAAAGTAACTGCATCAGAGAATCTTCATCTTCCAAGCGACTACCATCACCTTATGGAAGAAGTTGTCAATGAAATGAGCATAGGTTTTGGAAAAATAGGCCAGCCACTGCGTTTAGCGCTTTTAGGGAAACTCAGCGGTCCGGGACTTGACAGCGTTATGGCTATCATCGGTAAAAATGAGACTCTGCAACGTATTGAAAACGCAATAAACGCAAACTCATAAATAAATTGCTCAGTGCCAAAAAGCACGGGCAATACTTAAAACTTTTTTCACTCCGCAGACAACTTTCATTTAGATACAATCTTTTCAATTACTCTTTACTATACTACTAAAATAAACATATAGAAGGTTGCGTTCATGGAATATCTGACTCTTTTTATAAACTCACTTATTGAGCTCTCTCACGCCATGTCCCCATACATTCTCTTTGGTCTTATTTTTGCAGGCTTGCTCCATGAACTCGTTCCTGAAACTCTTGTTACAAAACATCTAGGCAGAGAAAACATTATTTCGGTTATAAAATCAACGCTTTTTGGCATACCGCTTCCGGTCTGTTCATGCGGGGTTATTCCTCTTGCCACAAGCATTAAAAAAAGCGGTGCAAGTAAAGGTGCTACTCTCTCTTTTTTAATCTCCACCCCCATTACAGGTGTCGATTCTATTTTAGCAACCTATGGAATGTTTGGCTGGATTTTTACACTCTACAGAGTTTTCACTTCCATGATTATTGCCATTGTCGCCGGAGTATTGACAAATTATTTAGACAAAGAGAGTATTCCGGAAATTGAAGAAGTAAAAGCTTCTTGTTGTGCTAGTTCCTGTTCAAGTCACACAGAAGAAAAAAAGAAATTTTCTTTTATAAACGCAATGAAATACGCTTTTGGAACCCTGCTTGGAGACATCGCAAAGCCTCTGCTTTTTGGTCTTCTTTTGGGTGCGCTTATTACAGCGGCCATCCCGCAAAATCTGAGTGATATTCTCATAGAATACGCATGGCTCTCGTATATTATAGCCATTGCAATAGCCGTTCCTATGTATGTTTGCGCAACAGCTTCATTGCCAATTGCAGCAGCGCTTATGTTGGCCGGCGTTTCTCCAGGGGCTGCGTTTGTCTTTTTAAGCGCCGGACCTGCGACAAATACTGTTACCATAGGAGTAGTAAAGAAAATGCTTGGAACCCGTTCTTTGTATATCTATCTTGGAACTATTGTAGCGGGAAGTGTACTTTTTGGAGTAGGGTTAGATTATGTCTTTGACACAAACGCCATTGACACAAAATCAATTATTCATCTTCATGAAGAAGTAGGCATACTCGAGATAGCGAGCAGTATTGTACTCTGGTCGCTCATGTTATACTTTGCGCTTAAGCCGTACCTTGTAAAAAAGTTGCATTCACATGAAACACATACCTAAGATGCAAATTATTCAACGCGATTGCGTCCCCGTTCTTTCGCAAGATAGAGCTTTTCATCCACTTTAGTTACATATCTGTCGATAGTTTTCTGTTCGATTTCCATAGTATTGTCCATTAAGATAGCTATCGTTCCAATGCTTACCGTGTAACGAATGGAAATATCTTCAATAACAAGTTCGCTTGCAGCAGTTGCATTACACACTTTTTGCCCCAGAACAAGTGCTTCTTCTTTATTTGTCATGGGGAGTAATATCATAAATTCCTCTCCGCCAAAACGAAAGATATAATCAGACTTGCGAAGTGTCTGTTCTAATAAATTTGAAAAATGTTTTAATACTATATCCCCTACACCATGGCCATACGTATCGTTGATAGATTTAAAATGGTCCAAATCGCACATCATGAGCGCGAATTCTCTGCCTGTTGATTTTGAAATATCAAGTTTATTGAGAATGATTTTATTAAACAATCGTCGCGTTAATAAATGTGTCAGCGGATCTTTTGCGCTCTCTTCAATCTCATTAAGAAAGGCAATCTCATTCCCAATTTCAAGTGAATAGGAATCAATTCGCTGCATCAGGTGAATGAGAGTTGCAGGACGCTGTTCTCTCTTTTTACAATAATTAATGACATTAGCGGCAAGGTCATGAAGATTAACATGCAGTTTGTCTATTACTTTGAAATGAGATGTTGTTAGCAGATAAGAAGCTGTTGTACTATGCATCCATTGACCAAATGCACAAAGATTAGGATTAAGCTCCGGATAATTATCACCGAATTCGCTTTGATGGATATACTCAATAAGGTTAAGTATCCATTTAATATGGCTCTCGTAATGTACCATAAACTTTTTGTCTGGCATGAGCGCAATGTGAGACAAACGGAGTTCATTTTTAAGCTTGAGTTGATTTAGAAATTTCTGCAGATATAGAGTAGTGATTCTATTCTCGTGCTCTGTAAAAAAGCGATTTATTTCATAGATATGCTCAAGGTCTTGTTTTTCCACAAGATCTCCCAATAGCTTACGTGAAATGGTAATGAGTTCACTGTAAAGAAACAGATAGGAAATATCATTTTCAATCGTGTAATACACAAGTTCTTTTGTATTCTTTTCAATCTCTTCTTGAGTAGCAGATAATAAAAGATCTAAAAAAAGTTTTTTTTGCTCAGTAATGGCATGTGTATATAAAAGTCTATCGGATGAATTAAACTGTAGACTTTCAAGACTTAGGCTAAAATCACGAACACACTCACGAATATTTGAATTATATTGTTCAATTATTTGCATTTGAACCTTCCCCTTCTATTTTAATTTCACTTACCGTTTTTTGAACAATCGTATTACGCCCATTATGCTTTGCTTTATAGAGAGCTTCATCAGCAAATTTTAACAAATCTTTCTTTATATATGTTTTATCGCAAGGATAAAGGGTAGCACACCCTACACTGATGGTTACAACAGATGATACCTTTGAAGCAGGATGCTTTATTGCTAAAGCTTCGACAGATTGGCGAATGTTTTC
>JAHJFL010000083.1 GCA_018824795.1 bacterium
AACTTCATCGAAGTCCCGACTCCAAGCTCACTCTCTATATCGATTATGCCATTGAGTTTTTCGATATTTGTTTTTACAACATCCATACCGACTCCGCGTCCGCTTACATTTGTAACCGACGCCGCAGTAGAAAATCCAGGTTTAAAAATAAGTGCAAATGCTTCTTTGTCACTCATGGCATCTGCTTCTTTCTCTGTTATGAGTCCCTTTTCAATAGATTTTTGTTTAAGCATCTCAACATCAAGACCTTTTCCATCATCATCAATTTGGATAACAATCTGATTCCCTTCATTGTATGCCTTAAGCCCTATTGTTCCCGTCTCTTCTTTGCCGGCAGCTATACGTACATTTGGCATTTCAATTCCGTGGTCGCATGAGTTACGGATAATGTGAACTAAGGGATCCCCAATCTCTTCAACAATCGATTTGTCAAGTTCTGTATCTTCACCGGATATTTCAAGTTCTATTTTTTTATTAAGTTCACGTGTCAAATCACGAATCATTCGTGGAAACTTGTTAAATACTTTTCCCACAGGAAGCATTCTTGTCTTCATAACAGCAATCTGAAGGTCTGTTGTAACAAGAGATACTATTGAAACAACCTGATTGAGCTCTTCTAAAAACTCCTCACCCTCATAACGCTCTTCAACATCATCATTAATTTTAATCAGTCTGTTTTTAGCAAGAACAAGCTCACCAATAAGATTCATTAAGTGGTCAAGTCTTTTAACATCCACACGAATTGTTTGTTCAACTGCTGCAGGTGCTCTTTTAGAAGGGGCTGCAGCTCTAGCATCTGAGTCATCATCGTCATCGTTCTTACGTGCGGCTGCTCTTGGAGCCGGAGTTACCGGTACCGGAGTCGGAGCCGGCTTTGGTTCCGGTTTTATTTCATCTTCGATAGGTGCTGGAGGAGCTTTAGGAACACTCTCGCCTGCAGCTATTTTTGCTGCACGTTTAGCTTTATCTTCATTTTGACGCTGTGCTAGAAGTCTCTCTATCTCTGCTTCTATTTCATCTTCTTCCATATTCTCATAATCAGGTTCTTGCGTTTCTTCAAGCAATTCATCTTCTATTTCTTCTTCAATTTCTTCTTCTTCAAAAGAGATATCCATCAATGGAGAATTATCATCAAGTTCTCCACTGCTTATTTTGTCAAGTTTTATAACACAAGCTCCAACTTCTATTCCATCATCACTGCTCGTATCACGAATGGTATGTAAAAGAGCTTTCATAAGATCAATGGACTCTAAAACAACATCCATGACATCCGGAGTAATACGAAGATCACCGTGTCTTGCTTTATTGAGAACATCTTCCATATGGTGAGTCAGGTGTGTTAATACATCAAAATTTAAAAATGAAGAAGCACCTTTTACAGTATGTGCAACACGAAATATTCCATTCAAAAGCTCTAAATCGTCAGGTCTGTTTTCTAACTCTACTAAATCTTGGTCTAACTGTTCAATCAGTTCAAAAGACTCAACTAAAAAATCTTGTAATATTTCTTGAAATTCATCCATATGTAACTCCTACTTAATATGTGCACGAACAATTCGTGCTACTTCATCATAAAATGGACCTGCTTCAAACTTAACCAAATAAGCCTCTCCACCTGCTTCTAAACCTCTGCCTTCACTAAAATGATCACTTATAGATGAGTTAAAAAGAATAGGAATATTATTAAATCTGCCATCTTTTTTAACATTCGTAGCAAAATGAAAACCATCCATTCTTGGCATCTCAACATCTGAAACAATCAGCTTCAATTTTTTTGAGATATCTCCGGGATATGTATCTGCCAACTGATAGAGCTTCTCAAGCCCATCTTGCCCATCGATTGCTTCAAGAACATCGAAACCCATTTTAAGAAGTGCTTCTTTGACAATTTTTCTTGCAGTAGCACTGTCATCTAAAATGAGAGCCGTTCCACTGAATTTTTCCAACTCTTTTGGAATGTTATTAACATCCGGCGCATAAAGTCCCAAGTCCTGCACAACACTTTCCAAATCAAGAATAAGCAGAACATTGTCATCTTCTATCTTTGTTACACCTGTGATTTTACTTCCGTCGATAGCATCAGAACCGCTTAAAAACGCAGCAGGTTCAATGTTGCTCCAGCTTATTCTTCGTATTCTTTTTGCCTCATGCACGATAAAACCGATGAGAACATTGTTAAACTCCGTAATAATAACTCTTGAGTTTTTTTCAACATTCTCAGGCTGAACTATCCCCATCCATTTTGCTAAATTCACGACAGGAATAACCACATTTCTTAAATCAAAAATACCTTCTATAAACTCAGGCGTCCCCGGCAAGTCAGTCAAAACAGGTATGCGGATAATTTCACGTACTTTAGAGACATTTATGCCGTAAATCCCCTCATATATTTCGCCGTCTTCTTGCTTAAATATACGAAAGTCTACAAGCTCCATCTCATTGGAACCAACCTTGAGTGCTTTTTCTTTCATTTCATCCCCTTAGAAAAAATGTTTTCTTCTAATAGTGCTTTATTTTGCAAAGATTCTACAACAAAGTATCTTTGATTGCACGCAAAAGCTCCAAGATTAATGTATGTAAAACCTTTCAATTCTAAGGATTTATTCTGATGAAAATGCCCTTCTATAAAATAATCACACATAAATTTATCTAATAATCTTCTCTCTATGAAAGCTTGAAAACCTGTAAACTCTTTACAATCATCTTTTTTTCCAAGATAAGCATCAAGCTTTTTTAGAATAGAGTGATTTGATAC
>JAHJFL010000084.1 GCA_018824795.1 bacterium
AAGAGATGCACATTCTCGTAGGTTGTTTAAAAATTTTCGCAATTATATCCAAAAGTTACTTTAATTTAATAGAGATTATTTCTCTATTAATAATCCTTCATTGTCAAAATCTAAAATTTTCACTCCAAATTCTGGGAATTTCTGCTTAAACTTATTAGCTATCATAGCAGAGTCATCATCATAGACTAGTGAAAAGAATGTTGAACCGCTTCCTGAAAGTGTACTCATTAAAGCACCGCTTTCGTAGGCTACTTTTTGTACATTAAAAAGTTCTGGCAATGTTTTCATTCTCGCTTTTTGATGAAATCTGTCTTGCGTGGAGAGTTTCAACATCTCCCAATCTTCATTAAAAAATGCTGCAACAGTTAATGCTGTGTGCGATAGATTGTAAACTGCATTTTCCTTTGAATATGACTTTGGCAATAAAGTTCTTGTTTTGGATGTATTCATTTGCTTGTTTGGAATGACTACAACTGCTTTGAGATAGTCCGGAAGATGCTTTCTTTGTGAAAATACTTTATTTTTCTCCACTGTAGCCGCGTTAAATCCACCCATGACTGCTGGTGTAATATTATCAGGATGTGATTCATAGACAAGTGCATGATTAAGTATTCTGCGTTTAGATACACGAATACCTGCCGCTTCATAGGCACTTGCAATAGCACTTACTATCACTGCAGATGAGCTTCCTAGACCACGTGACATAGGGATTTGATTATAAAAAGTAAATTTAAAGCTTTGCTTTTTTTGTGTCAAACGATTATAGTGCTCATTAAATATACTGATGAAAAGGTTGTTTCCTTTTAATCTCGGGTTGTTTTCACCCTCACCTTTAATGCTTACAGTAAAAAATTTTGATGGATGAAATTCAACCACATTTCTAAGATCAACTGCAAGACCCAAGGAATCAAATCCGGGTCCAAGATTCGCGCTAGTAGCTGGTACGCTGATTGTCAATTATTTTCCTATCCAACGGCACCTATCATGTAGAGCGGCGTTGCGTTTTTGCTAAACTCACTATAATTAAGTACATTCGGAAGCTCAAATGAAGCTTCTGGTGCCTGTTCTAGTTTTTGAGTTTTTATTTCTGATGAAATTTTAACAAAATATAGCTTGCCAATCGCTTTTATAGGATTATTTTTATTGAAAATAAATGCATCTGTTGCGAATAGTGGTATATTTTTTAAAATACTCAGTGATTTTAAAAATATGTATGCAATTTTAATGGCCATAAAACTCCCTGGTCCATTCGCATAAAAAAGTTTTTCTATTGTATATTTTTGAAATAATGCCTCAAATATTTTTGGTAAAACATCAGAACTTTTTTCATCTGATTCTATAGTCTCTATAAGTTTATTGTCTTCATAAATACCAAGTAAAATTGGAGAAGAAAGCGCAATAAGCAGTACATCTACGCTTTTAGGCATAGGCTTTTTCTAGCTCTTTTGTTTTCTCTCCGACTAACTCAACCACTTCATAATTTTCCGGGTTTTTCAGAAGTTCAAGAGTGAGTTTATGGTTTAAGTCATGACTCCCGGCCATAGCCTCATAGTTTCCGACAAAGTTCATGCCAATCAGTGACATATCTCCAATAGCATCAAGAATTTTATGTCTTACAAATTCGTCTGTAAAACGCAGTCCTTCAGGATTTAATATCTTTTTGTCATCTAATACAATTGCATTTTCTAAAGAGCCGCCAAGAGCTAAGCCTTTTGAACGCAGATACTGCACTTCATGTAAAAAACCAAAAGTACGCGCTCTAGCAATCTCATTTTTATAGTTCTCTTTTGTAAAAGCCAAAACATACTCTTGTTTTTGAATAACCGGATGAGGAAACTTAATTGTAAAATTATAAGTAAGATTTGGAGACGGAGAAAGTTTTACATATTTCTCACCTTCTACAACTTCTATCTCTTTGGTTATTCTCATAATCTTTTTCGGAACATTTTGCTCTGCTATACCTGCTTCATCAAGCAACATACAATAACTTGCACTGCTTCCGTCCATTACCGGTACTTCATCTGCGTTTACAATAACTCTAAGGTTATCTATTCCATAAGCATACACTGCAGAGAGCAAATGCTCAATCGTAGAGATGACATAACCATCTTTGCCAATAACCGTAGCCATTCTTGTGTCTACTACATTTTCAGGCTTTAGAGGTATAGATACATCAACATCACTACGATAAAAAACAATACCGGAATTAGACTCTAAAGGCTCAAGACGTAATTTTACAGGAGAGCCTTTATGAAGGCCTATTCCAACTAGTTCAACAGCTTTTTTTATAGTTGTCTGATACATCTAAAATCCTTTTAGCTTATTTCTGATCTATCGTTTTTTTCGCACTTTCTATAACATCTGTAATGTTTAGTTTTATCCAAGTGCTGTCCATCCACTCAACAGGTCTTACTTCAACACCTTGAACTAAAACACCAAAGTGCAAGTGATCCCCCATAGCGTAGCCTGTTTTACCTGTATTCGCTATTACAGAATGTGCAGTATATTTGTCTCCACTATTTACTTTTGTACTTGAACAGTGTCCATACAGTGTATATAACCCGAGTCCATGATGCACTATCGGCATATTTCCATAAAGACCATTATAGTCAGAATAAACTACATCTCCATCATTTTGAGGTGTAATTTCTGCCATTGAGTTACTTGCCAAATCAAGACCTAAATGGTAAGATTCACTAATGTCTTTCTCTTCATAAGAATATTTTCTGTAATCTCCGTAAGTTGCTACAACCTGTCCATTTCTTAAGGGATACATTTTGTTGATTTTAAAATCCTCTACCATATCTACCGGTACTTTAGATGTAATATTATGTATGAGTTTTTCATTTTTTGCTCTTACGTCTTCATTGATTATCTTAAATTGAGCAATCGAATCAGTAATTCCCTGCGTTTCTTCAAACTCATCTGCAAGTTCTGCAATTTTTCCCTTTAAGAAACTATCAGTTAGTTTAATATTCGAAACTTTGTACTCCGCATCTTTGAGGTAAAGTGGAACATATGAACGTGTGTGATTTCCAGCTCTATCTTCTGCTACAACATCAATTTTAAACTCTTTCTCAGTAATAGGCCATGCAAAAAGTCCAATATAATAGCCTTGTTTATAAAAAGGCTCTACTCTGAATTTTCTATTATTACTTGTCTGAAGATATAAATCTTTCATATTTTCATCTTCTGCTTTTAAAACAACAAGAGCAGACCCACCACGCGTAATTTTGTAAGAGTTGCTTAAAACGCTTACTTGTGGTTTTTTCTTGTCAATTTCCAAAGTAAACTCTTGAGTAATGCTATTACCTTTAAAAAAGTTCCATTTGCTCACATCTGTTGCTTCTATTCTGACCGTTACTTTATTCTCTTTCATTGCGTAAGCACTTCTTGGAGGTTTCACTTCTAGATTTACATTCATCTTTGGCTCTACAAGCTGTTCATGAAAAAGTGTTGTCTCTTCGGTCGCA
>JAHJFL010000085.1 GCA_018824795.1 bacterium
TAAGGCCGAAAAAAGTAAACAATTCACCCATAGGTGTGCTCCCTTGTCTAAAAATTTACGAGATTATAGTCTAACTAGCATTAAATTATTATAATAAACGATGCTTTTTTAAAGATTTACTTATCTTTGTTTACTTTTGTCAGCAATTTTCTTTGCAGAAAAGTTCTTATTCGCAATATTTTCTAAAAATACTGTTGCGTATGAACCTTTTGGAAGGGTAAACGCAATGTTAAAAATAGAAAAGTTTTTATTGTAGTTATAGACTACATCTTTTGGAAAAACTATCGCTTCGCGTCTAAGCCCTTTTTCATACAAAAACTCATCATCATATTTCTCTTCTATTTCTCTTGCTTCATCTCTTGCGCGAAAGACACCTCTTCCGCATAGAAGACCTGTTGGAACTACTTTTTTATCCTCAAAATCTTTTTGCGGTACATTTTTGGGAGTAAAAAGCTTGCCATCATTGGCAAGATAAATATCTCCGTTTAAAAGCATAAAATTGCCCTCATTTTGCTCACGGCTCATAAGTACTCTTTCTCTGAGCCATTCATTAAAAAACTGGCTCTGGTAGATAGAAATAAGAAATTTTTTGACTTTTGTGTCTTCAATGTGAAGTTCCCCGCTTATCATCTCTTTTGCCTGCTCAATTGAGTCTTCATCACGTCCAAATCTTTGGTATCCGAAATAGTTTGGCATTCCTGATTTTTCAGATTTTCTTGCAAGCTTTTCAATTTGTCCCGCTTCTATGGGCTCTACTCCAAAAAGATTAATACTAAAACGGTTTCCAACCAAATCTCCCATTCTTATAGAATGGGTATGACGCATAGATTTTAAAATCTTTATCTGCGGATGTTTAAATTTCTTAATTGCGTTTTCATATTTTGCTTCAACAGAGATGTACTGTGTCGTTGTCGCATGCTTGTCTTTAAGACCTGCATAACCGATTTTTTCAGCCGGAAGATTTAAAAACGCAGCAAATTCTGCAATCATATCCCAAGTAGTAAGTTCCACTTTTCTTACAAGTAAAACTAAAAAGTTCCCTCTTCCTTTATATTCTAAACCTATCTCATCAACTATAAAATCTTTTTGGTTTTGCTCAAATGTAAACTTTATCTCTCTGTTTTCGTGTAAATATTCTCTATTCATCATTTTATTCTTTCCTTTATATTTATAGCTGTAAAAATTTCAACTCTTTTGATGCTTTTGCTATATCTTTTTTTATTGCATTTTTTAAATCTTCTAAATTATCAAACTTCTCATTACCTCTTAAAAACGCAACAAAACTTATAGAGGCTTTATCTTTGCAAATAACTTCCCCATCGAGGACATGTGACTCAATTGCGAAAGAGCCATCTGTTGTAACTCTGTGTCCTACAAAAGAGACCGAAGGATGATAATGTTCTTCATCATCTATTCTAGTTAGTGTGGCATATACTCCCTCTTTAGGAATTAAAAAGCCATTTGTCTCTATATTTATAGTTGCGACCAACTCTTTTTTACCTATTCCCTGACCACTTATATGCTTGCCTCTAATTGTATAATTATGGCCCAAAAATGCGTTTGCACCCTTGATGTCACCAATTTTCAGTTTTGCTCTTATCTTGTGAGAGTGAACAGAATCCCCGTGATGAGAAACCTCATCGACAACTACTACTTCACCATCAAAAAGAGTTTTCAAATCATTAAAAGAGTATTTTCTATCTTTACCAAAATGAAAATCATAGCCCACAACTATTCTTTGAAGCTTTGGAAACTTCTCTTTTAAAAGTGCTACAAAACCCTCTCCGTTAAGATGTCTTATTGTGTCAAGTTCTATATACATAATAGAATGGTGTGAAAAATGCTCCCGCTCTTTTTTAGGAGTAAGATTAGCGTAACCGGTTTCTATAACAACTATAGTTCCCGCTTCTCCAAGTTCAGAAAAAAGATGCTGATGGCCAATATGCATTCCATCAAAACCGCCAATGGCTATGGCAGTACTATTTTTCATAGTAGTAACAGTATTCAAGATTACCCTCTTTTCCAGTTAGTTTTGATGGAGATTTCACTTTTAACTTCCATGCTTTGAGTTGGCAGGCATCTTCAAACTTCATCATTGCGTTTTGTATCGCCTTGTCATCCAAAACCACGCCGTTGTTGTCACGTTTGGCTTCTCGTCCAACTTCAAACTGAGGTTTAAAAAGCAGTATTATATCCTTACTTGAGAGTCTATCTACATCATCTAGAATATAAAGTAAAGATATAAACGCAACATCGCTCACTACAAGGTCAAACTTTTTCTCGCTTTGAAACTCTCGAATGTCGCAACTCTCATATGAAAAAACGCGGCTGTCATTTTTTAAACTCGTATGCAGTTGGTCACGTCCGACATCAACAGCGCTGACCTCTTTTGCTCCATATTCAAGTAACACTTGAGTAAAACCACCCGTTGAAGAGCCTATATCAAGTGCGACTTTCTCTTTTACATCAAGCTTCAGTTCTTCTAAAAAAGTACTCAGCTTGTGTGCGGAACGGGAGACATATTTTTTATGCTCGCCGACAGTTACAACATCTGCATCGCTAACTTTCAAAGAACTCTTTGAAACTTCATTCCCGTTAACAGTTACAAAGCCATCTTTTATAAGTTCTTGGGCTTTATTTCTGCTCTGTGCAAAATTTTGTTGTACCAAATAATTATCAAGTCTATCCATCTATCAGTGCTCGCATCTCTTCTTCACTCAAACAAGTTACACCCAAGTCCATAGCCTTTTCATGCTTGCTTCCTGCATCTTCACCATAAATTAAAAAATCTGTTTTTTTAGAAACAGAGCCTGAAACTTTTGCACCAAGACTCTCAAGTAACTCTTTTATCTGGCTTCTTGATGCGCTCATACTTCCCGTTAAAACAACTGTTTTAGCTTTGAAGGGATTCTCATGTGCTTCTTCTCTTTTTACAGGTTCAAGCGGTTGGAGAATATTTTGCAGTTTAGTAATAGTCTCTGCGTTTACTCTCACAAACTCTAATACTGACTCCGCCATCTCTTCGCCTATGCCATCACAAGCGATAATCTCTTCTTTACTTGCACTCACAAAACCAAAACCAAAGGCTTCACTCAGCGTTTTAGAAGCAACCTCTCCAATATGCTCAATTCCCAAAGAGTTTATAAAACGCCAGTATTCACACCCTTTTGCGTTTTGCAAAGCATCAAGAAGATTTTGAGATTTTTTCTCTTTGAAGCCTTCAAGCTCTAAAAGTTTTTCTAAAGTCAAATCAAACAAATCAACCACACTTTTGACAAGTCCTGAAGTAAAGAGCGCTTCAACTATTTTATTCCCCAAGCCGTCAATATTGAGACATGGTTTGGAAGCGAAATAAATAATAGAGTTTACTACTCTCGCCTCACATTCAAGATTTTGGCATTTAAGTAAAACGCCCTCGTCCAAAAGCTCAGATCCACAAACAGGACAGTGCGTAGGTCTGACATAAGAGAGTTCATTCCCGCTGCGTTCATGTGTCAAAACTTTTATAATCTTTGGAATGACATCACCGCTTCTTAAAATGATAACTTTGTCATGTATACGAATATCTTTTCGATCAATCTCATCAAAATTATGCAGAGTTGCGCGTTCAACCACAACTCCGTCAATGTCAGTCGGTTCAACAATGGCGACAGGAGTAACAGCGCCTGTACGCCCAACTTGGAGCACTATCTCTTTTACAGTCGTTATTTTCTCAACTGCAGGAAACTTGTAAGCAACTGCAAAACGCGGTACTTTTACCGTGTAACCCATATCAATTTGAGAAGCTATTTCATTAACTTTGACAACCATTCCATCGAGCATCATAGAGTAGATTTCTCTGTCATGAGCCATTTGCTTGTAAATTGACTCTATTTCATGAGCATCTCTGCAAACAGCTTTTTCTGGCGGTTTTCTAAATCCCAGAGAATAAATGTATTCCATCTTCTCACTTAAGAGCTTATGTTCAAGAGAGTTCTCTCCGACACCATAAGGCAAAAAGACCAAATTTCTAGCAGCTGTAATGGAAGAGTCAAGTTGTCTTAAA
>JAHJFL010000086.1 GCA_018824795.1 bacterium
GTGAGCTCAAAAATCTCTTAGAACTGGGTTGGCTACACCAACAAAGTTTCACGCCTATGAAGATGTCGGAAGTTACTCCTCTGGAGCTTCTTAACACGGCGGTGGGACTTGCCCCTTCATTTTTAAAACTGCTTCAAGATGGAACACTTGAACTCGATTTACCTGACATTAAACCATATGCAGACCATTTGGAATACTTGCAAGATCAGTTTTTTAGAATTGAGTTGTACCAAAAAATGAGTATTATTCGTCAGAGTGTACATGAACATTCTCTGGGTATTGACAGAGTACAAAACAAACTCAAGCTCTTAGAAAAACGCATTGCTGAAAGAGTTGCTCAAACAACAGAACCTCTCATTTTAGATAAATTTTTCAAACAAAAAAAGATGCAAGCCAAAGAGCAGGTCATCTTTATTGCGCTCTTGCGTGAAGAATACAGCGCTACAGATACATCTTTGAGAGAGATGAACGCATTAATTGACCTTATATCTTTGGATGAGTATGACAGAATTAAAAACCGCTCGCTTTTGGAAGAGGGCTCCAATCTTGTGAGTGGCGGGATTATTGACTATGAAGAGATGCTCAATCCTTTTGGTGGAATTTCCCGTTCTTTTTATATTGTAGATGAGGTGCTTCAGAGTATTATTCATCCACAAAAAAACAAAAAAGTGCGTCGCTTGAAACTTAATGCCCTCATAGATGAGCAGGATATTTTTGAGCTAGTTGAACCTACAACGCAGCTTAGCGATGTCGTACTCAACAAGAAAACGCAGCAGACACTTGAAAACCTTATGCGCCAAGTTGATAAAGAAGTAATAGGGCGATTGGTTGATTGGGGCATTAAAGATAAAAAAAGCGGAATTGACGCGAGAATTATTTTTTATGGAGCGGCTGGAACAGGGAAAACTATGACAGCGTATTCACTTGCTAAGTCACTAAAACGCCAAGTTCTTGCGTTTGACTGTTCGAAAATTTTGTCTATGTACGTGGGTGAGAGCGAAAAAAATGTACGTAAGATTTTTGATACTTTTTATGATTTGTGTGAAAAAACAAAATCTGAACCAATTTTACTTTTAAATGAAGCAGACCAGTTTTTGAGTTCACGTTCAAGTGGTATAAGTTCAAGTGCCGACCAGATGCATAACCAAATGCAAAATATCTTTTTAGAGCAGATTGAAAAGTTTAGGGGTATGCTGATAGCTACGACAAACTTACTTGAAAACATAGATAAAGCTTTTTCAAGACGCTTCAACTACAAGATAGAGTTTAAAAAACCCGATGAGATGCAGCGTTTAGAGCTTTGGAACAAGATGTTACCGAAAGAAGCACCATATGAGATGGATTTTGATGCTAAAGAACTAGCTACTTATGGGCTTACAGGTGGACAAATTCATCTTATAATTAAAAATACTGCCTATAAAGTAGCAGTCAGAGAAACGCCAATCTTTACTATCAAAGATTTTCTTGAAGAGATTCACAGAGAAAAAGATGCAAGTTTTGACAGTGAAAAATCTATGGGATTTTTAAATAAATAATATCATCTAAACTTTTCTTCTCGATAAAATTGTTTGGGAAGAAAAGTTTTAATTATTATAAAATCTAATTCTCGTAACAAGTTTGTAACCTATTTCCCACATAATACCGCTATTAAAATTTTCTTAAAAAGGAAACTAAAATAGTGGCTATTTCAGTTGAAAAATATCTTGCCCATAACTACCCATCGCTTGAAAAATATCCGATTTTATTCAAAAAATTATTGCTAACTCTGTTTAAAAAGATCTCGCATGAAGAAGAGATTAATATGTTTTTAAAAGCACACACACATGAAGATACGTATGGTTTTATAGAATCTATCTTAGAGTATTTCAACATTGACGTAGCAATTAATCAAAATGAACTCTCAAGAATTCCTTCGTATGGAAGAGTTGTTATTATTGCCAATCATCCTCTGGGAGCACTTGATGCATTGGCGCTTATACACATTCTTAAGAATGTAAGAAAAGACATCAAGATTGTAGCTTCAAACTTTTTGAGTGCTTTTGATAATTTGAATGAGGTATTAATACCCATTGACAATGTTAAAGGGAAAATGTCTAAAAATTCTGTGGAGTCCATTTATGAAGCACTCAAACAAGAACAAGCAGTTATAATCTTTCCCTCAGGCGAAGTAAGTCGTGCACGTCCAAACGGTATTAAAGATACAAAATGGAGAAATGGCTTTTTAAAGGTGGCTCAAAAAACAAAATCACCTATTTTACCCATCTATGTAAACGCGAAAAACTCGAAGTTTTTTTATATGATCTCAATGCTGAGTAAGTCACTTGCAACGGCAACCATTCCTCATGAAATGTTCAAATACCACGACAAAACCATAGGCTTTCGTATAGGTAAAAGCATACCGTATGAGAACTACAATATTCCAGCCTTGTCTTTGGTTGATAAAGTAAAACTCTTTAGAAAGCACTTTTATTTGGTTGCAAAAAAACATAGAGGCATATTTAAAACGCATAATTCTATTGCCCTTGCCGAAGACAGAAAAGAGCTCAAACGCGAACTTCAAAATGCGAAACTTCTTGGAGAAACAAACGATGGCAAAAAGATTTATCTCTATAGCAATGATGATGAAAGCGCTTTACTCAAGGAAATTGGCAGACTTCGTGAAATAAGTTTTAGACAAGTCAAAGAAGGCAGTGGCAAAAAAAGAGATTTGGATGAGTTTGACTATTATTACGAACATATTATTCTTTGGGATGATAAAGATTTGGAAATTGTGGGCTCATACAGAGTGCTTAAGGCCAAAGAAGCTTTAGATACTGAGGGACTTTATACGTCTACACTCTTTGATTATCAAGAAGGATTTAACAAATATTTTGACAATGGTTTGGAGCTTGGCCGTAGTTTTGTGCAGCCAAAATATTGGAACTCACGAGCGCTTGATTATTTATGGCAGGGAATCGGTGCTTATTTAAGAGCAAATCCGGATATAAGATATATGTTCGGACCGGTCAGCATCTCACGAGCTTATGACGATGAGGCAGTATCTTTACTGGTCTATTTTTACATGAATTATTTTGGTGCAAAAACTAAGAGTGTTTGGCACAAAGAGAGTTATTTTATAAGTAATAAAAAAAGAGAAAAATATGATTTACTTTTTTCTAAAACGAGCTACGAAGAAGATTTAACTGTTTTAAAAAATGAACTTCAAGTTAGAGGTTATGCAATTCCAACACTTTATAAGCAATATAGTGATCTATGTGAAGATGGCGGTGTTGAGTTTATGGATTTTGGAATTGACAGAGCTTTTGATAATTGCGTTGATGGCTTTATCGTTGTTGATATACAAAAATTAAAATCAAACAAACGCAAGCGCTATCTCGAAATATAGGCTTATCTGAGAGAATAAAATTGTGGAATGTCTCATTTTTTCACACTTATTCTTATTTGTGTTACTTTATGATACATATGACTATCTTCATTAAAATTCGTGTTGCGTTTAGTGACATTTTTGCATCTTCTTTTTTCTCATACAAGTTTATTTAATACTCTTTTTGTTATAGTGCAAGTAACTGTTTTTTCCAAATATTTTCTAAAAAAATCTACCCTAAGGGTGGGGGTTTTTAGAAATTTGGAAAACAAAATATTAAGAGGTCACGTTTTAAGGGATGTGACTTTGAAATTTAAAGGTAGGTTATATGGAACATATTGCAACTGCAAATCCGTATTTTGGGGTCTTTGTACTGTTTGTTATAACATTCGGTGCGTTTATAGGAACAACTGTAATCGCTCGTTTAGCGAGTCGTGCTTTAGCAGCAAAAGATTCTGAAAAGATTAAACTTTCGGTGTATGAATGTGGACCGGAAATCACAAAACAACCAAATAGAGTATCACCACAGTTTTACCTGTTTGCACTTCTTTTCTTGTTGTTTGATGTGGAAATAGTGTTTATGTTTCCATGGGCAGTTGATTTTAAACTTCTTGGCTGGTTCGGTTTTGCCGAGATGTTGATGTTCATATTATTACTCGCGATTGGTTTCGTATATGCATGGAAAAAAGGAGCACTTGAATGGCACAACATAAAGTAAATTATACACAAGACGGCGGTTTACCAGTAGCACTTACAAGTATAGATAAAATCGTAAACTGGGGACGTTCAAACTCTCTTTGGGCACTTACTTACGGTCTTGCTTGTTGCGGTATTGAGATGATGGCTTCGGGTGCATCTCGTTTTGACTTTGACCGTTACGGTACAATTTTCCGTGCTTCTCCTCGTCAAGCTGACGTTATGATTGTTGCAGGAACATTAACTAAAAAGCACGCTGAGTTTATTAAAAGACTTTATGACCAGATGACTGAACCTAGATGGGTAATTTCTATGGGTTCATGTGCAAATACAGGCGGTATGTTTAATACATACGCAACTGTTCAAGGTTGTGACAGAATTATCCCTGTTGATTTGTACCTTCCAGGTTGTGCACCACGTCCTGAGACACTTCAATATGGCGTTATGTTGCTTCAGAAAAAAATCCGTGCTAATAAAGCTGGAAACGCACAAAAAGCTAAAAGGTTAATGTAATGAGAGCCTATACACCTAAAGACGATGTACAAGCAAAAGCTTACTATACAGACAGATTTTATGTAGCACCACAGGTTCCAAAAAGTGACGTTGAAAGTGATGCGGTTTTTGCTGCGGACTTGGCGGCTATTAAAGCAAAATTTGAAGTAAGTGATGCTTACATTCAAGTTGGACAAATGGTTGTGTACATAAACGCAGCAGATAACTACGGCGTTTTAGAACTTTTGAGAGATGAGTTGGAATATACACAACTCTCAGAGATGAGCGCTATTGACTGGCTTGCAAAAAGTAATCAATTTGAAATTTTTTACCAAATGCTTAGTATGAACAAACGCAAGCGCATCCGTATTAAATTTTTCATCACTAAAGGTCAAGCAGTAAACTCCGTAGAAAAGTTGTTCCGCTGTGCTGACTGGTCTGAGCGTGAAATGTACGATATGTTCGGCATTGAAGCGAACGGACATCCATTTATGAAGCGTATTCTTATGCCGTACGATTGGCAAGGACATCCACTTCTTAAAACCTACCCATTAGAGGGTGATGAATTTGCTGCTTGGTATGAAGTAGACAAAATCTACGGAAAAGAAGCGCGTGATATTATTGGGCCTGAAATTCGTGACACTGCAAGAGTTGACAGATATGACTCAGAGCGTTTTGCTCGTTTAGGATTTGAAGTACCTAAAGGCACAGTAATTACAGGAAATGAAGAGAGAAATGATCAGTCGTACCAAGAAGAGGGCGGCGTTTTCTTAATTAAAAAATTCGATAAAGCATCATCAAAAGTTATTGATGATCCTCAAAGATAGGGTGGCAAAAATATGGCACAAGTAAAAAATAGATTAACACCGTTTTTTGAAAACATCACGTTTGACAGAGACGACAATGAGCTTATCCTAAACTTCGGTCCTCAGCACCCTTCTGCTCACGGACAGTTGCGTTTAATGCTTCACCTTCAGCAAGAACAGATTGTAAAAGCACATCCGGACATAGGTTACTTACACCGTGGTATGGAAAAAATGGCTGAAAATATGATTTATAATGAATTCATGCCGACAACTGACCGTATGGATTATATTGCTTCATCTTCAAACAACTACGGTTTTGCTTTAGCTGTTGAGAAGCTGATTGGTTTAGAAGTTCCTCGTCGTGCGAAAGTTATTCGTATGATGCTTTTAGAAATTAACCGTTTGATGTCTCACCTTTTCTGGTTAGCTACAACTGCGCTTGATATTGGCGCTATGACAGTATTCCTTTTTGCATTCCGCGAGAGAGAATATTTGATGGATATTATTGAAGGCTATTGTGGAGCAAGACTTACACATGCTGCTATCCGTATCGGTGGTGTTCCTTTAGATATTCAAGACAGTTTTATATCTCAACTCAAAACATTTTTAGATAAATTGCCTGCAAACATCAAAGATTATGAGGATTTACTAGATACGAACCGTATTTGGCTTATGAGAATGGAAGAAGTTGGAACTATTTCAAAAGAGATGGCACTTTCATGGGGTTGTACAGGTCCAATGCTTAGAGCTTCGGGTGTTGCATGGGATATTCGTAAAGAAGAGCCGTATGAATTGTATAACGAAGTAGAATTCAACGTTCCTTACTCAGACAAAGGCGACAACTTCGCTCGTTACCGTATTTATATGGAAGAGATGAGAGAGTCTGCAAAGATTTTATATCAGACAATAGATATGTATCAAGAGACAGTCAAAAAGAATCAAACAGAATTAATGGCTCATGCACCAAAATATATTTCAGCGCCTAAGCTGGACATCATGACGCAAAACTACTCTTTGATGCAACACTTTGTACTTGTAACACAAGGAATGAGACCACCGGTTGGTGAAGTTTATGTTGCTACTGAATCACCAAAAGGTGAACTTGGTTTCTTTATAAATTCACAAGGTGGACCATACCCGTACAGACTCAAACTCCGCGCTCCGTCATTCTGGCATACAGGGATTTTAACTGACCTATTACCGGGCCACTATATTCCGGATGTTGTTTCTATTATTGGTACAACAAATATCGTATTCGGTGAGGTTGATAGATAATGAAAAGATATGATTTAAGACACTTAAAAGATAATTTTGAGCCTAGAATGAAAGAACTTTTGGCTGCACACAAAGCTGGTGAAGTTGCAATTTTTTTATTTGAGATTGGTGATTTTTCACCGATTCAAAAATCAGCTGATTTGGTAAAAGAGTGCGGATATGAGTTAATGAACTCTTTAAAGTTTAACGAAGTCGACTGGACTATCGTTTGCAAAAAGTAATAGGATTAAATTGTGAGTAAAGTCTATTTTTCTACTTGGAATGGGGAACTGATAAACAACATCGGTAAACCTGTGGAAGAGTGGGAAGAATCAGCTTATAACCTGCCGGCACAATATGATGACCACCGTGATTCCAAAGCCTTTATAGGTTGGGATGGTGTTTCATTATTTAACGCCGATGTAGATGTAATCCGTTTAGCTATGGAGTACGCTGCGCAGTACCAAGAGTATTCTGAAGCATGTGGAAGATGTGCACCCGGAAGATGGGGTGGACGTATTTTATATGACTTGCTAGATAAAATAGCTCGCGGTGAGGGTAGTGTTGCAGATTTGGATCACTTGAAAGAGATTGGCAAAAGTATGCAACTTACTTCAAAATGTGAAATTGGAAAAACAGTTCCAAATCCTATCATTGATTTGATGGTCCATTTTGAAGCCGAGTTTATGGCTTGTATTAACGAGCAAAAAGCATCAAAACACTATAACGATTCAATTGGTTATATAGCAAAAATTACTGCACCATGTACAGACGCTTGTCCTGCTCATGTTGATATTCCAGCGTACATTGAAGGCGTAAGAGATTTACGTTTTGATGATTCACTAGAAGCTACGCGTCAAACTATGCCACTTGCTCACGTTTGTGGCCGGGTTTGTCCACATCCTTGTGAAGATGCATGTAGAAGAACGAACCTTGATGAACCGATTGCAATTATGGCACTCAAGCGTCTTGGCGCTGATTGGGAAACTGATCACGGGTACGACTTTTTCCATCCAATGGAGAAAAAACCGATGAGTGGCAAAAAAGTTGCCGTTGTCGGTGCTGGACCTGCAGGTCTTACAACAGCTTACTACCTTGCAGCTGAGGGCGTCGCGGTTGATGTTTATGAAGAACTTCCGGTTCTTGGTGGCGAGGTTACTGTTGGAGTTCCTGAGTACCGTATGCCATGGGATAAATATCTTCAAGACATTGAGTGTGTAAGAGATATGGGTGTTAATTTTATCTTAAATCACAGAGTTTCTGCAGAAGAGATGGTGGAATTTGAGACAAGCTACGATGCTACTATGATAGCTTCTGGTACACGTATCTCTAAAAAA
>JAHJFL010000087.1 GCA_018824795.1 bacterium
ACTCAATAAATCTGTTATTGGTTTAACAAATGGAACGGATGTTTTAGATTGTACTTCATGTGGCGAGTGTGCGGCTGTTTGTCCTGTTGGAGCTCTTGTTGATACTGACTTTATGTACAAATCAAACGCTTGGGAACTTAAACAAATTCCTGCAACTTGTGGACACTGTTCGGCTGGATGTCAGATTACTTATGATGTAAAACATACAAGTATTGAAAATCCTGAGAATAAAATCTACCGTGTTATGAATGAGTGGAACTATGTATCTCTTTGTGGAGCTGGACGTTATGGCTTTGACTATGAAAATAAAGTAACGCACAAAGATGAAGCTGCGTTTGCAAACGCTGTAGCGGCACTTAAAAAAGCAGACACTATTGCGTTTACTTCGACTATAACGAACGAAGAAGCATATTTACTTCAGAAAATGAAGGAAAAATTTGGCTATAAACTTGTAAACAGTGAAGCAAAATCTTTCCAAACTTTCCTCGGTGATTACAGCGATATTAGCGGGACGAAACTTTATGGAAGTGATTTAAAAGTTACTCATAACTCAAACTTTGTTATCTCTGTTGGTGCTGCACTTAAGTCAGATAATCCAAACGCGAGATATGCACTTAATAACTCTATGACAGTAAACAAAGGCGCTGGACTTTATTTCCACCCTGTAAGTGACCCTATCATAGACGGTCTTGGTAAAAGCATCATGAGTGTACAGCATGCACCTCTTCAAGAAGAAGCGGTAATGTATCTTATACTTGATCTTTTTGCTGATAAATCGAAGCTTCCTTCAGAAGTAACTGAGTATTTGGCATCTTTTCACTCGAAGAAAACTGTTACAGTAAAAGAATCTGTAAAAGAGAAAGTAGTCGAGATGGTTAAAGAGATGAAGAAGAACGAAGAGACTGGCGAAGAGGAAGAGGTAGAAGTAGAGAAATCTTCTATGGTAACCAAAGAAGTATCTAAAGATGTAGAAGTTGATGAAAATGCTCTGCTTGCGCTTGTAAATGCAGATAACAAATTTACAGAGAATTTAGAGAAAAATCTTGGTAAAAAAGATGCTTTTTCACTTATTGTTGGACCGGATTTTTACACGCATCCAAACGCAAAAAATTTAGCGCGTTTAGTGGCACTTGTTGAAAAATACAGTGATTTCGAAGTAACTATGATTCCACCATTGACAAACTCTTTGGGTGTTGCACTTATTTGTGAACTTGATGATACAAAAGGTGCATATACAGTAGGTTATAATGTAAAAGGTGACTTTACTCTTTCTGCTTTAGGTAGCGGCGATTTAGATATGCCGGCAATTAATCAGCAAGAGGGAACACTTACTAGCATTAACAAGCGTGTGAATCCTACAAACGCAGCACTTGATTACAAAGGGTATGAATTAAACGACCTTGCATCTGCTCTTGGAATTAAAGCTGATTTAGTAATTGAATACACAGCGAAACTTCCAACTGCTGCTGGATTTAAAGCACAGGAGTTTGACTCTCTTCCAAACCGTTATGAAAATGACGGTACTGAGGTGAGAGGTTACGTTCTTGAGAATGTTGCAGTAAAAGTTAGTGGCGATGAAAGTGTTGAAAAGTACAATAATGCTAAACTTGAAGGAACGATTGTCTACATTGCAAATCCTGTAAGACAATTTACAGAGTTTACAAATAAAACAACAGCACTTTCTCAAGAGGGTGGCGTTTATATGAGCGAAGAGTTCTTAAGTAAAAGCGATCTTAACGAGGGTGACAGCGTTCGTATTAAAAGTGCGAATGGCGAGTTAGTGGTAAAAATCATCAGCGACAATAAAATCGCAGGTGAGATTGCACTGCTTCCAACGTATGATTCTAAAATAAATCCAGAAGTTCTGACAAGTGGTTACCGCTTTGCAACAGCTTCGATTGAAAAGGTGTAATATATGGATACAGCATATCTAATTGAAACGATAATAAAAGTCGTTGTAGTTTTACTCATATTTTCTGCATTTGCGGGTATAGGGACATATTTTGAAAGAAAAGTTCTTGCGTTTATGCAGCGTCGTTTAGGACCAATGAATGTTGGACCTTATGGATTACTGCAAGTTGCGGCGGATGGTATTAAACTCTTTACAAAAGAGGATATTATCCCTACAAATGTAGTTGGACGTATCTTTAAAATTGCACCGGTAATAACAGCTGCTACTGCATTTATGGCAGCTGCAGCAATTCCGTTTTTACCTCAGTTTGACCTTTTTGGGTACACAGTTCATCCAATCATTTCTGATGTAAATATTGGTATTTTATATATTCTAGGAATTATGGGGATTGGACTCTATGGTCCACTTCTTGGCGGTATGGCTTCTGCAAATAAGTTTGCTCTACTTTCAGCAGCTCGTAGTGCGGCTGTATTTATCTCGTATGAGGTAATTACAGGTCTTTCTATTTTAGCTCCTATCATGATGGTTGGTTCTCTTTCTCTTGTAGATTTTAACGAATATCAATCAGGCGGAATTGGTGATTGGATAGTTTGGTCACAACCGGTTGCGTTTGTACTCTTCTGGATAGCTGCGTTTGCTGAAACTGGTCGTACACCATTTCACCTAGTTGCAAATGACCATGAGATTATTGATGGTTTTGGTACAGAGTATTCTGGTATGAGATGGGGTCTTTTCTTCATCGGTGAGTATGCAAATATGTTCTTTATCTCTTTTGTAATTCCACTTCTTTTCTTAGGTGGTTTTGGAGATGGAAGTTTCCTTGGAGCTTTAGGTCTGCTTGCTAAAATGTCATTTTTCTTCTTCTTCTTTCTATGGACAAGAGCTGCTTGGCCAGATGTAAGACCTGACCAATTGATGTGGTTATGTTGGAAAGTACTTATGCCAATAGCTGTGATTAATGTAGTTATCACTGGCTTTGTGATGATGTTTTAAGGGGATATGAATGAAAAATAACGAGCAATTTAACAACAGAAATGTTAGTGAGAATGGCTACTATTTAGTAGACATCGCAGATTATCCTACTGATGGCTGGGGTAAATTCAA
>JAHJFL010000088.1 GCA_018824795.1 bacterium
AAAAAGATGTGCGTATTGTTTGCAAAGAGCTGCAGCAGCCCTAGTATGACTACAGAGATAATCATCACTGCAACCATAACTTCTATGAGAGTAAAACCTCTACGCATGCCCTAAGCCGATGCGTATTGCTTCTTCTAGAGAGGTTTCTCCGTCAAGCAGCATATATTGGAGTTGTGTTGCTATGGTTTTGAGTCCGTCTGCTTCAAGGGCTGTTTTTATTGAGTGCTCATCCGTAGTTGTTTTGAGCAGGTCTCTTACCTTGTCGTTCATTACCAAAAGTTCACCAATCGAGCGTCGTCCTGCATAACCGCTGTAGTTACACGCTTTACATCCGCAGGCTTTATAAATTTTCGCATCTTTTGCGAGATTATAGTCATCTGCGAACTCTTCGGCTAAGATATCCTCTTCTTTACACTCATCACATAAAACACGGACAAGTCTTTGTGCAAGAATTCCAAGCAGAGAAGAAGAGATTAAAAACGGCTCTACGCCCATGTCTGTAAGTCTAGAAATGGTTGCAGCGGCAGAATTTGTATGCAAAGTTGAGAAAACCAAGTGACCTGTCAGTGCCGCACGTACCGCAATACTTGCTGTCTCTTCATCACGAATCTCCCCAATCATAATGACATCAGGGTCTTGACGTAAAATAGAACGCAGGGCAGCAGCAAAAGTAAGCCCTACTTTTTCATTCACTTGAATTTGCGAAATATTATCAGACTTATACTCAACCGGATCTTCAACTGTAATAAGGTTGAGCTCAGGCGATTCCACTTCACGCAAAAATGAGTGAAGAGAAGTTGTTTTACCGCTTCCTGTAGGTCCTGTTACCAAAATAATTCCATGAGAAGAACGCAACAGTTTTTTCACATCGCCTATAAGTTCATTATTAAACCCGAGTTCATTGATATGCGGAATTTGCGAACTTTGCATCAAAAGTCTCATAACAACACGTTCGCCATAAAATGTCGGAAGAATTGAAACACGAACGTCAAGTGATTCACCTGCAATTTTTATCTGCGTTCGTCCATCCTGAGGAATACGTTTTTCGGAGATATCGAGGTTTGAGATAACCTTAATACGGCTGACAATAAGATTGACTACCTTTTTGTCCAGGTCTGCGTTTTTAATAAGCATCCCGTCAATACGAAATCTCACTTCACCGCGTTTTTCCTGTACTTCTATGTGAATATCTGAGGCGCGTTTTTTAATTGCCTGATAAAAAAGAGCGTTGACAAATTTGATTATGGGTGCGGATTCTTCACTTGTTAAAATGTCTGAAGATGTTCGTAAAAAATCTGTGAGTGAAATATCTTCATCATCTTTTTTCTCATCAGAATCTTCTTGCATACTCTCCATTGTTCTGTCTGTTCTGAGTTCTAAAAAGCGGTTATAGAGTCTGTCGTATGAATCTTCATCTAAAATATGCAGAGGAAACTTTTGCGGAAGTTTTGTGTAGTAGTTACTCGCTTCTACTAGGTAACGCTCGCACATAAACGCAGTTACTTCTCCATGAAGTTCAGAGAAAAGCAGATAGTTTTTAAGACAAAGTTCTGTATTCAAGCCTTCTACTTCACTGACTTCGAGTTTGAGATTGTGCAGAGGTTCTAAGTTTAACATTACTCTATGGCCTCAAACGGGTTTACTTTTGTTGTCTCTTCTGCATTCTCCATCTCTTCTTTTTTCTTTTCAAGTTTTTCAAAAGCTTTATCGTTATACTCTTTTTGAATTCGTGAAAGAACTCCTAAATCTTGTTGCAATTGAGAGAGTTGCGCACTTTTGTCAATAATGTAAGGCGTTAAAATAACAACTAGATTGTCCTGCTCATTAGATTTTGACTTTGATGAAAAAAGATACTCACCAATAAGAGGAATATCGCCGAGCAGAGGAACTTTACTCGTAGAATCTCTCTCGTATGTTTTCACAAGTCCACCGATGATAATACTCTCACCATGACGGAGAATAGCCTGTGTTTTGACCTCTTGCTTAGATGTTACAGGCTGCCCTGTTGCGTTTAGCGAACCATCATCGAGTACATTTTCAAGAACAGTTTCAACATCCAAAGTCACTTTATCTTTTTCCGAAACACGAGGTTTGATTTTTAGCGTTAAACCAACATCCTCTCTTTTAAAACTGTTTGTCACTCCCGGGAGTGAAGTCGCACTCGATGTCACACTTCCCGTTGAGATTGAGATTGTCTTCCCGACATAGATAGATGACTCTTTATTATTTACACAAAGAATAGATGGATTTGAGATAGATTTTGACGCACCGTTTGTTTCCAAAAAGTCTATAGTCGCGCCAAGAGCAAACGCAGCGTTTGCCCCGCTTCCTATCTCTCCTAAAGCAGTTTTGACAGCTGATGCGGCAAAAGTCGTCAAATCTTTATCACCAAAGTTAGCACTCATGGCATAAATTCCAGATGACGAAACATCGCCTGCGGCAAATCCGTATCTTACTCCGATATTTTCACTGTCATTTTTATTAATCTCAATGATTCTTGCCTGAACATACACCTGATACTTCTCTTTGTCAAGTTCATCAACAATAGCTTTAATACCCTTAATAACCTGAGGGTCACCTACAACAATGATTGCGTTTATCTCTTCACTTGCCGAGATATTTGGCTTCATTGCAGGATCTGCAAAAGTCTGTTTTGAGACAATGTCTGTAAGTGTTGCCAGAACAGCTTTAGAATCGGAATTTTTTAAAGAAAATATTTGCAAAGAATTGGCAATATTTGATTCCACATCAAGTTTTGTAATCAGCGCTTCAACTTTTTTCACATTCTTGGTGTTACCAACAATAATAATAGAGTTTGTCGCCTCATCGTGAATGATTTTTACCGCTTCTGCATCTACTTTTTCATTAAAAATAGATTTGCCAATATCTGCAAGTTTTGTTTGAAGTTTTTTTCCCTCTGTATTTTTAATAGGAATAATTTTTACTATCATCGCGTTATTTGTGTCTATATCTTCAATAACCTGCTTGATAGTCTCAATATTTTTCGGGTAATCTGTTAAAAGAATCGTATTGCTCTCTTTCATTGTCATAAGCTTTGCAGTTTTTGAAATCAGGTAACGGATTTTTGCCGCGACTATGTCAACATTTTCGCCTTTGACCACAATGGCTTGCGTGACCATCAAAGAGCCCTTTGCACTGCTTCCCGGACGTATTACTTTTGCATTGCTCTGTGCTGCTTCAGTTGAGCGTACTATTTCATACAAAGAACCGTCTTCTATAAGGGTAAAACCTTTAGACTCTAAGACAGAAATTAGAATATCCATCAGTTCATCATCGTAAATTGGAGTTGAACTTACAAAATCCACCGTGCCGTTTACTTTATTATTTATGAGTATATTTTTGCTTGTTATTTTTGAAACGAGTTTAATAAAGTCGTTTATCTCGAGATTTGAGAAGTTTACATTGACCTGTTCGCGTGCCGATAAACTTATAACCAATATAACTGCTAAAAAAATTGCCTTAATGAATCTCATATACTAACTCCACTTCTTGATTTTCTCTCAAAACGACGATTTGCACCGCGTCTAACTGATCTAAGCCATTGTAAATATCTATGGCGTCTTTATAGGATTTAAGCTCAATATTATTGGCTTTTATAATCACATCACCCTCACGAAGCCCCAAAGTTGCCATTTTTGAATTTTTGGCTATTTTTGTTACCCGAAAACCTTCTATCTCTTCGCCGTTTTTTACTTCGACTATAGAAATCTCTTTCCAAATATCCTGAGGACTTTTTGCATAAGCAAGAATGTCCTCTTTAGAGACGGTTTTTGGTGAACCGTCATCTATCTCAGCTTCTGGTTCATACAATGACGCGCGACTGCTTGTCATTGTTTTTTCAAGCTCAAGAGTATATTCTTTACCCGCTTTTGTAAAGGTGGCGCTCATTGGAGCAATTGAGTTGAGTGTAAATCCTGAAAACTCCTCTCCGACAGCAATAATGGAAGTTTTGTTTGAAGAAGATTTGAGCGCTACTATGACATAACCGTAGTTTTGTTTCCCGTAAAGTCCTTTAAGAACCATGCTTGTTATGCTCACTGCGTTTGACGAGCTGCTTGCTGCACCTTGGCCTTTTCCATTTGCAGGTGAATGAATCATATTTTCAAAATCTACTCTTTGGTACTTTGGTTTGTAGCTGTTTTGCTGTGCGAGTTCCACACCGTCACTCGGCAAAAACCAGAGCAAGACAAGAGTAATGCTTTTTGCCAAAACCATAAGAATAAGCAGTTTGGCAAAGATGGGCAGAAAGCTTGAGTTAGAAAGTTTTATCATAAGTAAATCCTCCGTCCTCAGATTTTTTAAACTCTCTTAAAGAGTTTTTATACCCTTTGCTCATCATCTCAGAAGCCTGTAAATCTACATGAATAGTTCTGTCTAATATATTTACCTGAGCCTGCGCACTGCCAAATTCACCGACAGCGTATGCTTTGATATGAAGCGGATTAAATAGAGTGTAAGAGAGTTTTAACTCTTGAACTTTGAGCGGAACAAAAGACTTGGCACTTTGGGAGAGTGTAATCTCTGTTGCGTTTATGGCGTTGTAAAAAAGCAAGAGCGTTACATCACACTCCTCGATACTTGCGCTTTCTATGGACTTTACAAATATCTGTCCATCTTTGATGTTTAAACTCACTCCCTCATCTTTAAGTGTTTCTCCCGAGATGATGACATCATAAGCTTTAAGTTCATTCTCCAAAAAGTAGTACATGCCAAGTTTTGGAGCAAAAAATATCAATGCCACTACAAAAAACGCAAGATATGCGAAAAATCTCAAAAATCTTTTTACCATTGTATCTCCACTTCAAAGCTCGCTTTGTTCTCGCTGAGTTTTTTGATGTTCAATGAGCCAATGTCATAGGCACCGTTTAAGAGCTTGCCCATAAGCGAATTCAGTGCTTCTTTGTCCACGCTTGAGCCATTTAAAATAATACTGTTGCTTTTGAGTTTTTGCTCGATGTTTGCACCTCTGAGTGAAGGCTGTGCCAAAATTCTCTGCAAAGATTTTTTCACCTCTTCTTTCCCTAAATAAGCGCTGCTCAGAGAGCTAAGTTCATTCAAGGTAATTGAAGTCTCTTTATACTCTTCTTTTGCAAGAGTAAGTTCCTCTTTCGCGCTACTGAGTTTGAGAGCAAAAAAGAGTACAAGTACAATTAAAACGGCTCCAACATGTAGTGGATTTAAGCGATTCATAGTGAAACCTCCACACGCCAAGATTCATTCTGCTTGGAAACTTTGTAACTCAAACCGCTTGCTTTAAAATCTTTTTCTATTGCGGCAGCAGTAACCGGGCTCAAAGTGCTAAACTCTGCAACAAAACTCTTATTTTTTAAACTCAGTTCTTTAAGCGTCTCATTTTTTGCAAGTTTTGCAGAGAGAATCAAAGAAACGCTATCTCTAAGTTTTGTCTGTTTTTCATAGATTGCTTTTTGTTTTTTGAGAATTGCATTGTTTTCAAACATTGTGGATTTTGCGCCTTCTTTTTCAAAAAGAGCAGATTTAAGTTCTTCAATCTCATTTATTTTTTGCGCGGTCACAAACCATTCAAAGCCAAGTAAAACAATCAGCACAATAAAAACACCGGCGATTTTATAGAGACTTTTCGTATCTACGATGTGGCCAAACTGTGCAAGGGAAATTGTATGTCCCGACAAAGAAACGGCATTCGCATCCAGAGGTCTGCTCTCGCCCACAAAAGTGTTGGGAACAAGTATCAATATCTCGTCTTTGAGATACATACTCTGCGTTTCATTCGCTTTGAGTGCGCCTTCAAGCTCTGCAAATTCACTCTGTGC
>JAHJFL010000011.1 GCA_018824795.1 bacterium
CCATTGATATGTTTGTCGATTTCACCAAAAGCTCTCTCTAAATACTCTTTTCTTGTCGTATGTCTAAAAAGAGAGCGCACCATCTTTATACGCTCTTTAATCGGCAGAGACTCATCAATAGCCTCCGCTATTCTTTTGATGTCCAAACGTGAAAGATATACACCGCTTTGTGCCGGAGCCAATAGTATATTTGTTAATGCGTCTACAAACTGAGGAGCCGATTCTTCATCTTCTTTATCCCCTGCCTCTGGATTATGCGCCATACCGGCTTCTGGTTCTAAGGAACATTTATCTCGTACAAATTTATCAAACTCTAAACGTAAATCACTAATATCTTCTCTATTCATTTCATATCCTTATATTTTATTTAAACGCAAAATGAACGCGTCCATTTCACTACGCTAAGGCAACTTGGGCCACTAAAGCTTTGCCTTTTTAAGGCAAGAGTTTATAGTTCATTTTTTAATTGCTCTATACCCTGCTTCGCAGAGTCTGTCTATGAACTTATCGTAGCTTGTATAGCTTGCGTTTAGTTCATTCGCTCTTTGCTTTAGGGCAGAAAACTGCTTCTCGTTTTTCATGTCAAAATTATGTTTTGGCAGTTTTTCTATCATTTCAAAACTATTCATATCTGAAAAATCCAAAACTGCGTCATAGCCGGAGAAATTTACATTCATGCCTTTAGCCAGCCTATTTAAATCTGCATCTCTAACTTCGACTTCTTCAGTAAACGCCATAAGTTCTTCAAGATCATCATGATAATAACTCACTTGAAATCCACACGCAAGAAATGAGAACGCTTTTGCATAAGGATTTATTCCGATAATTGCTATTTTTGAAGCGAATAAATCTTTGAGTTGCTCACTCAGAGCCCGAACGCTAAAAAGGTCACCCCTGAGTTTTTTATCCTCTTTATAGATGATATCACACATTCCACTGCGTTTAACAAGCTGTGACGCTTCATCAAGAATTTCTACAACACGCTGCGTGTATTCACTCGAAATTACAGCTCCATTAAGATGAGACTCTCTCATATTTGAAACTGTAAAATAGAGGTCATCCTCGCGTATATTCATAGGAATCATCATCGCATCATCAGAATTTTCTTTAAATATTTTATTGATCACAGCAGAGAATCTGCTCGAGCCTGCCGATTCTCCTATATATCCATACAGTTTTGTGCTGCGGGATATTTGATTTGCATTGTTCATCATTTTACATATCCTCCGTTATGCCCCAAAGTTCACGGGCCTCTTCTTCTTCACATTTACATCTGTAACACAATCTATCACTTGTATTTGTACTAAAAATAACATTACACTCATCACAACGTCTTACTTTAAAAGAGATGAGATTGACTACACTCGGTTCAAAAAACTCTTTGACATTGTACGAACCCGAGAGGGTGATTGCGTTTGGCTCACAGACATCATGACAGATATGACACTTAATACATAAAAAAGGATCAAAATCTATCTTCGAGTTTTTAATGTCTGACGTCAGCGCGCCTGTCGGACAAACTCTGTAGCACATCTGACACGCAGTACACGCCTCTTCATTCATAATCTTTTGAGAAGTAAAAGTGACTTCAGAAGCATCTACAATGTGAAACTGTGAAGGCTTCTGTACTCTCTTTATAGCCGTAAAAAAAATCTTTCTCTTTTGCGGTATACGTTTTTGCTTCAGCAGTGCAATGTCGGCTTTTTGCAAAGTATGTTCTGTCAGTTCATCACTCGCTTTTTTTACTTCATCTTCAAAACTTTTTTTAACTTTAGCAACACTTTTAAGATTGAGTGCACCTAAAAAGTCCCGTCTGTCAGGTTTGCTTGACGCATCTTCCACATAGCAGACATTTTCAAGTTTGATTATTGAATCATTTTCCATCGCTTCAAGCAAATACGAAGCCTCTTCACAGTTTTGCAGTATCTGTTTGTGGCAGGTATGTGCAATTTCACAAGTCTCGCAATAGCCCATATCAAGAATAAGTTCTTTTTTAAGAACCGCTATAGAGATAAGATGCTCGATGCTCAGTGCCGAAATACATGGAATATTTTTACGACAAGAGATGAGATTTTCTTTTTCATCTTCTACAAAATCAAAGAAAAAATCTGTTGCATTAAAGTTTTCCAAACCAAGAGCTTCAGTTGGACAGACCCCATGACAGGCTCCGCAACTCACGCATGCTGAAAAGTTTATGGCAGGAAGAGGGTTAGTTCCTACAACAATTGCTGCTGTTGGACAGACTACTTCACATTTATTACATTCGCTCTCAACACTCAAAGAGCGGACGCATTTGCTAGCTTCTAAGTGGATAAGAGACATTAAACCAAGAGCTCTTTAACTAAGTATTCATTATCACTTAAAATAAACTCCAAAGCCATATCTGCAACATCATAATACAAAGGCGTTCTTGCCTCATACTTCATGTTAATAAGATACATTGGAGCCCAGTTTAAAAGATGCTTGTTTAAAAACTCTTTTTGAATCTCTTGAAGCTCTTTGACTGCGTTTACATCACCTTGTTCAAGTGCTTTAAGTTCAGCCTGCGCAAGATGGTGCATAAATTCATACTCTACGCCTATATGGTCTGACGAAATTGTACGGGAAATTTCATAATCAACCATAAAATCATAAGCGCTGTACATATCTGTCACAGGATTTGCTCCGCCTGTTTCTATCTTCTGATCTTCACGAGTGTAAAAAGTCTCGTAAGGAATAAGGTGTAAAATAGCAAGATTTACAAAGTCCGGATTAATATGTTCTTCGAGTAAAACTGCATCGGAAGTATCCTTCATTGCATTCCACTCTTTAAATGTAGGAAAAAATTCCATAATGTTTTCATCGTTTTTGATGATTTGTAGCGTTTTTAGATCGAGTTCCTGAAGAAGAATTCTAGATAAAAGAGCATAAATGTTCGCTCTTGCTTGTGTTTGCTGCATAAGGTAAGTTCTTTGTATTAATTTATTTGTGATGATTTTATCAAAAAAGTCTGAAACTACGATTAGTGTAAAGTATTCATACTGTTTTTTAATGAAAGAGAGTGCTAGGAAGTAGCACTCTCTTTTGTTTGGTTTTCTTGGTAAATCGACATAGAAGGAAAGGCAAATTCTAAAGAATTTTCTTCTAAAATTCCCATTATTTTATGCATGACATCTTCTTTAACATTGAGCCATTCTGCCCAATTTGTTGACTTTGTAAAGCAGTAAACCAAGATATTTATGTTTGAAGAAGTAAACTCATCCATATAAACAAGAAGATCTTTTTTTACACCCTGCAAATCATCTGCAGAAACCAGTTTCATTCCCTTGTTTATTTCACAGGCATATTCTGTCTCTTGGGTAGTTATTCCAGGATGGGAATGTAGCATCTCTCGTATCTGATTGACTGCGTTTTTTATATCTTGAGATTTAGAATTGTATTTAATACCTATGTTCATTTTTATTCTTCGACCAAGCATTCTTTTAGTCCAGTTCTTCACATCCTGATTTGCAAGCACTGCGTTTGGTATGGCCACAAGAGCATTGTCAAAAGTTCTAATAGTCGTAACCCGTAAACCAATCTCCACAACCACACCCTCTTGATTTCCAACGACAATCCAGTCACCTTGGGAAAAAACGTCACTCAGCAAAATAGAAAGAGTTCCAAAAAAGTTTGCCAGAGAATCTTTTGCAGCAAGGGCTACAGCCAAGCCGCCAATTCCAAGACCTGAGAGAATTGCTGTAAGATTGACCCCTCCAAAATGAAGCATTATAAGCAGACCAATAATTAAAATCACGAAATTGAGTATTTTTATACTCACATTTATCACTTCATTTTTTATCTTTTTATTTTCAGTGGCAATTTCTTCAACTTTTATCTTTGCAATAGCATTGACCATTTTATAAGCAATATAAGTTATAAAAATTCCATAAGTAATGTTAAAAAGTTTCGATACATCTTCAAGAG
>JAHJFL010000089.1 GCA_018824795.1 bacterium
ACATCCAGTAAAGCGAAGTTGCAAAAAGTATGGCAACAAAATATTGTGGTTTCATTAAAAAAGTTTCCCCTCATCTTTTGGAAGTGAAATATTGAGAACATCATAGGTCGCTCTCGTTGCTTTTCGACCTTTTGCCGTACGTTCAAGATAACCATTTGCAAGCAGATAAGGTTCCAAAACATCTTCAACAGTTCCTTCATCTTCACTCAAAGCTGCTGCAATTGTACTCAGCCCCATTGCTCTGCCATTTGCAGATGCTAGAAGTGCGAGCAATCTTAGATCCATTTCATCAAAGCCATGAGAATTTATTCCCAATTCATCAAGTGCATATTGTGTGCGGTGCTGTTGAATGTCGTTCTCGTTTGCAACATCTGCAAAGTCTCTAACACGGCGCAGTAAACGCAGCGCTATACGAGGTGTCCCTCGACTGCGTTTTGCAATCTCAAGTGCTGCTTGATGGATTATCTCTTTATTTAACTTGAGAGAGGCTTGAAAAATAATTTTTGCCAACTCTTCTGACGAATAAAACTGCATTCTAAAACTCATCCCAAATCTGTCTCTTAAAGGGTTTGAGAGCATTCCAGCACGTGTTGTGGCACCTATGAGCGTAAAACGCGGCAGGTCTATTTTAACAGTCTGTGCAGCCGGTCCGCTTCCGATAATAATATCTATGCGAAAGTCTTCCATTGAGGAATAAAGAATCTCTTCAACCGCAGGCGAGAGACGGTGAATTTCATCTATAAAAAGAATGTCGCCCTCTTCCAAGTTTGTCAAAATAGCGGCTAAATCTCCACTTTTTTCTATCATTGGCGCGGCTGTTACTTTAATGTTTGCATGCATTTCGTTTGCGATAATGAGTGCGAGTGTCGTTTTTCCAAGTCCTGGAGGGCCGTAAAAAAGAACATGGTCAAGTGCTTCTTGGCGTTTTTTACTTGCTTCTATAAAAACGCCAAGATTTTTTTTAATCTGATCTTGTCCTATGTATTCATTCCAGGCATCTGGGCGTAGAGTGACTTCAGCTGTATCTTCTTGCGAACTAAATCTCTCAATCTCTACTATTCTTTCCATATTTCCCCAATCGCTAGTATGTGTGAATCTCTTGTGGAAACTCTCTTGATTGCACTTCATCTGAGTAGTTTTTAATGGCATCTTTGACTAAAGTTGCCCCATCAAGATATTTTTTTACAAATTTTGGAGTAAATGCTTCAAACAAACCAAGCATATCTGAAAAAACGAGAACCTGTCCATCCACGCCATTGCCAGCTCCAATGCCAACAACAGGCACTTTTACAGACTTCGCTATTTTTGTAGCCACTTCAGCTTTTGCCCCTTCTATAACTATACAAAAAGCGCCTGCCTTTTCTATTGCCTCAGCATCTTTAAGAAGTTGCGCCTCTTCTTCTGGCGTTTTTCCTTTAACTTTGTATCCGCCTTCGCTTCGTACAGATTGTGGCAAAAGCCCTATGTGTCCACAGACTGCAATACCGTTGCTTGTCAGATATTCTACAATGTGTGCTTTATCTTCGCCACCTTCAATCTTCACACAATCAGCCGGTGTCTCCTGAAAGACTCTTATTGCGTTTAGCAATGCTGTCTCTTTTGTAGTGTAAGAGCCAAATGGCATATCACAGATTACAAAACTATTTTTTGCACCCATGCACACTGCGTTTGTATGGTAAATCATCTGATCCATAGTAGCGCTCAGAGTATCTGCCCTTCCGGCAAAACTCATATTTAAACTATCTCCAACAAGCAAGATATCTGAGTTCTCCTGCAAAAGTGAAGCAAAAAGTGCGTCATAAGCCGTTATCATAACCAAAGGTCTCACACCTTTTGTTTTTTGTATGGAAGTTATGGTCATTTTTTTAGTCATAAAAGAGCTCTTTTTAGTAAAAATTTTTAGTAAAAAGAATTTTAACTAAAAACTGCTATAATCCAAACCATTATAGGAGAATTATTTTATGGGCGTAAGAAGTGATTTAGATGCTTCCTTTGATTTTGAAATAGTTGATGAATTTTATGATCATTACTCAATGATGGTGGAAAGCATGGAAGTTATGATAATTGATTTATCTAAACCTAATATGCATAAGAGAAGTATTGACGAACTTTTTAGAGTCTTTCATAATATCAAGTCTGCTTCTGGTTATCTCAAACTTACATCCATGAATAAACTTGCTTCCTTTGTAGAAGATGCACTTGAAGAGTTAAGAACTTCTCAAAATTCGATTACCCAAGAAACTATTGATTGGCTCTTGGAGATTAGCGATATGTTTGCAAAATGGAAAGAAGATTTAAAAATGGACAACGAACTTAGCAAAATAAATTTCTCTTTACTAAAATTACCTGATTTGGAACAACAAACTTTATGAAAAACTTAGTAGCCTACATCACTTCCGGATATC
>JAHJFL010000090.1 GCA_018824795.1 bacterium
ACGCTCCCAACAGGTCACTAAACAGTATGGAAGCGGTAAACCAAATGAATTTATACGCGATGCAATAGATGAAAAAGTTTTAGCTACCGGAGATACCGTACAAAAAATCACAGAGCATGCAGATAAAATTTTACTTCGTGTGACTATTCCCTACACCGCCGATGCAACAAACTACAAGCCAAACTGTCTTACTTGTCATGATGTAAAACATAATGACGTGCTTGGCGTTATCAGTATGGAGTTTGACATAACCGACATGAGAAATAGCGGGATGTTTACCATCCTTAAAATTTTAGGAATCAACCTTTTATTTATTGTTATTGCCTTATTTCTCATAAATTACTATGTTACTCCATACATGAAACTTTTTCAAAATCTTCAAGACGGTATTACAAAAGCTTACAGCGGAGATTTTACCCATGAATTTCAGACAACAGTTTCTGGAGATGGAAGAGATATTATTAAGCAGATAAATACCCTCTTTAGAAAAATGCAAGATACCTTTGGTGATATAAAATATAATTTAGGGACATTTATCCCTCAAGGCTGCGTTTCTTCCAATGATCCGCTATATGAAGCCAAAATGATTATAGGGGAACTCTCTGATATTTACAAATTTAAAAAAACGATAGAGATTGATTCTTCTAAAGCAGTAGTTTATAGCAGAATAACTGATATTTTAAAAACAAAGTATGATATTGCTCACTTCGCTTTTTATGAAGTAAACAATATTACCGGATTTAGAAAACTTATCCATATATCTACAGGCGATAGTATCTGTTTTGACAGTGTAAATGATGACTCAAATCTTTGCCGTGCACACAGAACAAAAACAGATGTAATTTCTACTGAATTTATTGATTTATGTAAAACATGCAATGCGCAAGAGTTAAAATATATTTGTCTTCCATTTACTGTAAACAATGACAACTCTCTGATTCTTTCTATTACAGCCAAAGATGTGAAAGAAATCAATAAAATCAATACTAAAATACCAAGTATCAAAAATTATCTTGAAGCTGCCAAGCCGGTTATAGAGAGCAGAATACTTATGGATAAACTTCGTGAGACTTCTTTGAAAGACGGAATGACAGGACTCTACAACAGAAGATTTTTAGAAGAGTTCATTGACCAGTTTATGAACCAGGCAAAACGCTCTAGCGAGATGTATAGTGTTTTAATGCTTGATGTTGATTACTTTAAAAAAGTAAATGACACTTATGGCCATGATGTAGGAGACAGAGTTATTGTCGAAATTGGAAAAGTTCTTCAAGACTCTATCCGCGAATCTGATTTGGCAATACGCTATGGTGGAGAAGAGTTTGTTGTCTTGCTTTATAATGCAAGTGATGAGGGAACGTTCAATGTCGCTCAAAAAATTCATTCTGCTTTTGCAAACATTATTTTTGATGTAGGAAACGGAGAGACTATGCAAAAAACTATGAGTATCGGTATCTCTAAATTTCCTACTGATGCAGACACTATTTGGAAATGTATTAAATTTGCAGATACTGCTTTATATGTGGCAAAAACAACAGGTAGAAATAAAATAGTTACTTACAGCGCTGAAATGTCTGATAATACTAATTTAAGATAGTTGCTTTCACAATAAAACCAACCTTTAAATAAACTTCCAAGCATAGAATTCTTTGTAAACGCAAAGAACTCTTCTGTGCCTCTATCACATTCACAAAACAAATATGATAAGAATAGTTTTAAGTTTTAAAAGATTTTAGCTTGTGGTGAGTTAAAGATGTTGTGTTTAAATATAAGAGGATTTTTAGAAGTTGGTTTCTGCTAGAATAAATCTAGCAGAAGGATCAAATGCGGCGTTACTACAAGAGTTAGTGACAACCACACCCTGTACCACAACTCTCATCACTTTTTGGTGCTGGAGCAGCTTGTGGTTTTGGAGTTGAACATGCACTTACCCCTGGAGGTGTAGTCGGTTGAACAGCTTGGTTATCAACCCCACCATTTGCATTAATATCTTCAATCATTGCCCAAATTGAAGCTGCAGCTGCATGGTAGCGTTTCGCAGACTCAGAAGTTGGGTTTACAAAAGTAATAGGCTTACCTTCATCTCCACCTACTCGAATGCTTGGCTCTATTGGAATTTCTGCAATAATTTTTGTCTCAAACTCATCTGCCATTGGCTGAGTTGTTCCTTTACCAAAAATATCGTATTCAACACCAGTATCTGGAGCAATAAATCCACTCATGTTTTCAATAAT
>JAHJFL010000091.1 GCA_018824795.1 bacterium
ACTTAATTTTGAAACTTTTCCAACAGTTGAGAGCATTGCCTGATAATTCAATGTAAGCTGTGACAATCTAAGAGAAGATTCTGCCAAATCGGTATCTATAACTGAAGAACGGAGTGTCATTGTACTTGTTTCTAATATAGTAGTTCTATCTAATGCGTTAGATAATGCATTTGACTGTGCTCCAACCGTTGTATGTGATCTTGTTACATGGTCTTGAAGATTATCTATCATCGAAATTGCGTTTTGTATTCCAACACTTCTCGCACTGCCGTTTGATCCGTCTGGATATGCTTTATTATCTTCAACCGTACGAATAATCTCATTAATTGTTTTAAAAAAATCAGTTTTTGGATCACGGACAGTCAGTGCATTATTTGCATTAAACGCCATGACCGATGAAGGGACTCCCGCTGTAAAGTTACCACTATTAGAATCAAACAGAGCTAAAGTAGCTTTAGTATCACTTGATGTTGCGTCTGAAAATTGTAATTTTCCATCGTAACTAAGAGCTGTTTGTCCTTGACTTCTCGAATCTTTTATAGCTGTATCATAATCATCTGCATTTGCAAAAACAGCTGCTGGAATACTTCCCGTAACAGCCATATTTACAACATCCATAAGCTGCTGATAAGTCATATCGTCTGCGTTTACAGCTGTTCTTGGATTTGCCATATTAAAAATATCGTAAGTATTAGCGCCAACAGTAAATGTAGAACCCGATGTAGCAAAATCAATACTAACATCATAAGCAGTACCATTTATATCTTTGCCTACAAGCTTAAATGTTGTTCCATTAAGTGATCCAGATGCTACTTCTGAAATTTTTGTAGATGGAGTCGCAAAAGCATTTCCATCTTTAAGTACCTGAGCTACATTTGAAGAGAGTTTTGAGCCATTTTTACTAAACTCTGTTCTGTCATACACTAATCCTTCAATATTACTCGCAGCACCCGTAGCAGATGTTAAAGAAGACTTTACAAACTCTTTTACATAAAGTTGATTGGCAGGAGGTGTCGTTGGATTAATAACTTCAAGAAAATTCGTTTCTCCACCATCTAGAGCATCAATATTTGTCACATTCGCTGCTCCAGCACCACTAAAATCTACCGCTCCAACCAAATGAAAATCAAGCTTACTTGAACCTTTCATTTTATCTTCAACGACTATTTGACCTCTGTCATTCATACTTACATTAACAACTTTCAAATTAGCTGTATTTCCATAAGCTTTACCAATGTCAATTAAAAGCTGGTCTATTTTTTGGTTATCATGCATTGGAGGCATAGCTAAATTAAAAGTAGTTCCATCACTTTTTGTCCCACGAAGGTAAAAGTAGTAATCATTTTCAGGAGTTGTGCTATTATTATTGTCACCCATCAAATCACGAATAGTATTTTGAGGTGTAACATACGTATCAGTTCCCAAAAGTGATGCATCTAAAAAATCTGGATATTTCGCACTTAAATTGAGATTTGGAACATTACTCGTAACTTCTCTCTTAACCCCTACTTCTTCACCTAAAAAAAAATCTGCACCCGTAAGATTATATTGTTGTTTTGACTGTGAACCTAAAAAAGCATTCATAGCAGCCGCATTCCCATTGTACGTTCCATCCTCGGATATAGGTTTAATGTCCACAGCTGAACCAGAAAAAATAAACTGTCCATTAATAGATGTATTCGCAAGGTTTTTCAAGTGACTCTCAAGTCCTCTCATTTCTTTGGCAATTGCATCAAGCGAAGTAGAACTCTGAGCGGCATTTGAGGAACTTACTAAAAGCGCTTTCATTCTGTCCATAGAAATCCCAAAGTCGTTTAAAATAACATCTGTTTGATTTGAGACCTTATAACCACTACCCACACTTTTTTTAATTTGTCCTAAAGTTGTCATTTCATTGTCTAACTGCATAGTTTCAACGAAAGTTCCTACGCCTTCATTAGCATACTGGATTTTTAATCCTGAGGCTATCTGCTTATTTACATCAAAAAGTTTACTGTTTAATTTAGTATTGTTACCTCCAAAGAGGTTGTCATAATACATACTTGATGTTACTCGCATAATACATCTCCGTAAATCGTTTAATTTCTTTTATTTTCTAGCAATAAAAGTTCCATACCTTTAAATCGTCCAAACGTTATTTACTTTTAAGTATTAACTCACTATTATTTCACTTCTTTGCCAGAGTGGTGGAATGGTATACACGTCCGATTCAAAATCGGATGCCGCGAGGCTTAGGGGTTCGAATCCCCTCTCTGGTACCACAAAGAAATAAATTTTTCATATTCAAAAACTTGCTAAAAACTACTTCTAAGATATAAACTACTTATTCCATAAATTTTAATAATTTTATCAAATAAACTTCAGATGTTGCAACAAAAAGCTCTTTTTTTTGGATGTTATACAAATAATGTTAGAATAAGCGAAACTATAGACTAAGCGATGTTGATGATACTTAAAATTTTGTTTCTCTTTTTATTCTCTATTGAACTACTTTCAGGTACTGCGCTAAAAAATGAGTATTATGTAGAATCTGATGAAATAAGACTTTCCAACATTTTTCCTGCAGCTACAAATGATGCCCTGCTTTTCAAAATAACAGAAGGTAGATACACAAAAAGAATTCAGGCTAAAGAGCTGATTACTCTGCTTGGTTCATACGGCTATAAAGACCTTGAATATAAAAGTGAGTATATACAATTTACCAAGCAGGCACCTCTTGATTTCAAAGCTATAGAAGAAGAGTTAAAAAAAATTTATAAGCAGCGCTACAAACAGATTGAAATAAAAAATATAGAAATCCATCCAAGAGGTTATCTGGACACTTTACCACAAGCCTACACACTTGGTATGCAGTCAAAAAGTCATCTAAAACGCCAGGGAACTTTCTATATTAAAACTAGGCAGAGTAAAAAAATATTTTTTGACTTCACCATAAACGCAACAATCGATCTCTATTTTGCCCGTGAAAATATTAAAAGAAATACGGAACTCTCTGCTATAAACACCATAAAAAAGAGTATAATTCTCGACAAATTTCGAGCCCAGCCACTGCAAAATATAACAGATGGCACCGTACAAAGTAAGCAAAACATTAAAAAAGATACTCTCTTGACTTCAAGAGATATTGTAGAACTACAGCTTGTGCGCAGAGGTGAGAACGTCAATGTTTTACTTGAGAGCGACAATATGTCCATCTCTTTTTCTGCTGAGGCGCTTGAAGATGGCGTTTATGAGCAGATTATTGAAGTCCAACAACAAAACGGCACAAAAGTAAAAGTAAAAGTTACGGGTAAAAACAGAGGAGAAGTGATTTGAAAATAGTTGTAGCAACCAGTGGAGCAAGTGGCGTTAACCTTGGTTTAAAAACCTTAGAACTTCTTCCTGATTCTGTTGAAAAGCATTTCATTATGTCAAAAAACTCTCAGATTGTGCTGCACAAAGAGATGAAAAATGTCACTACACATAAAAATGACAACATCGCTGCGAGCATAGCTTCAGGCTCTTTTGGCGTAGATGCGATGATAATCATACCTTGCAGTATGAATACTTTAGCAAAAATAGCTTGCGGTATTTCTGATAATCTCATTACAAGATGCGCAAGTGTCATGATAAAAGAGCACAAAAAACTGATACTTGCTCCAAGAGAGATGCCCTTTTCTGCTATTGCCCTTGAAAATATGCATAAACTTGCCTCTTTGGGCATTATTATTGCGCCTCCGGTTATGGCCTATTACTCAGAACAGCAAACGCTTGATGAGATGGAAAATTTCATGATAGGCAAGTGGTTTGATCTGCTTGGCATAGAAAACAATTTATATAAAAGATGGGAATAGCATTGACAAAGACAAAAATAGCACTTTATCCAGGAACTTTTGATCCTATTACTAATGGGCACTTTGACATTATAGAGAGAGCTTTAAATCTTTTTGACGAAGTTATTATTGCAGTTGCAATTTCAACAGATAAAAAGCCTATGTTCACACTTGATGAGCGTATTATGATGGCAAATGAGGCTGTAAAAGAGTTAAAAAATGTAAGAGTGCTTGGCTTTGATAACCTTACAGTAGAACTAGCCAAAACACATGATGCAAGTATCCTGATTCGCGGACTTCGCGCCGTAAGCGATTTTGAATATGAGTTACAGCTTGGGTATCTCAATAATTCTCTAGATGACACAATTGAGACGGTTTACTTAATGCCAAAACTCCAACATGCATTTATAAGTTCTTCCATAGTACGAAACCTTTTAAAGTTTAACGCAAAAACAGAGCATCTTCTTCCAAAAGAAGTGCAAAATATTATTAGAAGTATGAACTCATGTACATTGCAATAGAAGGCATAGACACTGCCGGAAAAAGCACGCAAATAGCTGCTATAAGAGAACATTTTCCAAACGCAGTTATTACAAAAGAACCCGGTGCAACTGCAGTAGGAAAAGAGATACGTGAAATTGTTTTAAGTGCCAAAGCACAAAGTAAAAAAGCAGAATTCCTGCTTTTTTTGGCTGACCGAGCTGAGCATATTAAAGAAGTCATAGAGCCAAACATTGGGATAAATATGATTATTTCAGACAGAAGTGTTGTAAGCGGAGTGGCTTATGCCTTGGTTCAGGGGGAAATAAGTGAGACTGCCATAGTACACCTCAATAGATTTGCAACAAATGGCATTTATCCTGAGAAAGTTTTCTTACTAAAACTCACAAAAGAAGAATTAGAGTACAGACTTTCCCAAAAAGAGCTTGATGGTATTGAACTTCGCGGAAGTGAGTACCTGCTTCGCATTCAAGAAGCTCTCATAGAGGCTGCAAAACTTCTCAAAATTGAGCTTATAGAAGTAGATGCTACTCTAGACAGAACTGCTATAACACTAGATATACTAAACAATATGAAGGATAGAAATGATTAGCTCGTTACGAGGAATGAACGATATTTTAGCTGAGGATTATGAAAGGTTTACCTACTTTATAAGCACTGCCACTGAAGTGGCAAAAAAGTATGGCTTTCACTTTATACAGACTCCCCTTTTAGAAGAGACAGCTCTCTTTAAACGCAGTGTCGGAGAATCAAGCGACATCGTCGGAAAAGAGATGTACCAGTTCATAGACAAAGGCGAAAATGATGTTTGTCTTCGTCCTGAGGGAACAGCCGGTGTCGTTCGTGCATTTGTGCAAAAGAAGCTTGATAAAGCAGGCGGAATTCATAGATTTTATTACCATGGAGCAATGTTTCGCTATGAGAGACCTCAAAAAGGCCGTTTGAGACAGTTTCATCAGTTTGGAGTTGAGAGTTTCGGAGTTGACAGCGTTTATGAAGATGCAAGTATGATTATGATGGCAAGCGATATTTTAAGTGCGCTTGGCATAGGTTACAGACTTCAACTTAACTCTCTTGGTGATCAAAACTGTATGCCGGCGTATCGTGATACTTTAGTAAAGTTTATTGAAAGCTGTGAAAATGAAATATGTGAAGATTGTCAAAGAAGAAAAACAACAAATCCTATTCGCGTTTTAGACTGTAAAAATGAAAAATGTCAGAGTTTGTATGTCAGCGCTCCAAAGCTTTTAAATAATCTTTGTGAAGGTTGCCAGAGTGATTTTGACAAACTCAAAACTATTTTAGACCAAAATAATATTCAATATGAAATAGATACTAATCTTGTACGCGGGCTTGATTACTATTCTAAGACTGCGTTTGAATTTGTAAGCG
>JAHJFL010000092.1 GCA_018824795.1 bacterium
AAGAACAAACTGGACTTTAGATGGCTTTACTTTAACAGCTTCTGCAAATCAGTCAGCTGAAGGCGGTATCTACTTTAAAGACTTAGATGTAACTGCTACTATTAAAAACGGTACGATTGACATGACAAACTCTCCTGTTGCAAACAAGGCAGCTGGTTTAACAAATAGTGCTGGGATAGTGTATGCTTCACCGGTTCTTGAAAATGTAAAAATCAAAGGAAGTTCAAGTGTCGATGTTCCTGCCAACAAAAAAGACGGTACAACAGTAGATGCCGGTACTGCAACTCTCAATGCAGCACTTGCTGCGGATGTAACAAATACTTTTACATCATATTAATCTCTTTCAACCCTATAGAGGCTTCTTTTAGCCTCTATAAAATTCTTGCCCTTCTCCAAATAACTACACACTCAAAACGCAATATTTTTCTGTCGCCAAAAGGTAATCAAAAAGTAATTCTAAGGTAGCTAAAGAAGCATATTATTCGCTTATCTTAAACTATATGGGGAATCCATGTCTAAAATAACCGTTAGTATCGCTTTGAGTTTACTGCTAGGTGCTTCAGCAGTAACAGCAAGCTCAGACAATATGGCTGAGTCGTTAATGAAACTTCGTGCTCAAGTTGAGCAGCTAGACAGTTCTATTACTGATGAAAAAGAGAATTACAGAGCTTCAATGAAATCACTTTTAAGACAAAAAGATGATTTAGAATCAATTGTTGCCCGTGAAGATCTTAAAATAAAACAGATAGAACAAGAACTTGCAAAAGTAAAACAAGAGATTACAGAGGGAAGTAAAAACTCTCTAGGCTTAAAACCGCTTTTAGAAAATGCTTTGACTCTTTTGGAAGAAAATGTGAAGGCCTCTTTACCGTTTAAAACACAAGAAAGACTCGCGGACATTGCTCAAATCAAAGAGCAAATCCAAAATGACTTAGTCAGCCCGCAAAAAGGTTTGGCACTTACTTGGAATGCTTATGGCGACGCAATCAGAATGACTAAAGAAAACGGTCTATTTAAACAGACTATCAGTTTAGGCGGCCAAGACAAACTCGCTGAAGTAGCACGTATCGGAACTATGATGATGTACTTCAAAACTCCTGACAATGTTGTCGGCTATGCCAGCAAAGACGCTAAAGGCTGGTACTACAAAGAGGCTGTCTCTCAAGAAGAGCAAGAACAAATTTTATATCTTTTTGATTCATTCAAAAAACAGATCCGTACAGGATACTTCACTCTACCAAATGCCATTGTAATGGGAGAAAACAAATAATGAAATTCATACTAACTATCTTACTTGCACTCAGTGTAAGTCTCTTTGGAGCAAGCGATACTGATTTGGAACGTGCGTACGCTAAAGAGTTTGCTTATCTCAAAGCACAAAAAAATATGTTGCAATCAAGACTGGAATCTGTTAAAACTGAACAAAACAATAAAATAAGTTCTGCCAAAAATGATTTAGAAAAGCTACAAAGCCTTGTTTTACAAAAAAATGCTTTGAGTGACAAACTTTCAAATGATTTGTACCGTTCTCAGCAAAATGCTCTGAACATGACAGATGACACTGCAATAATTGAAGCTGTAATGATGCAGTAGACGACATCTCTTAAACCTTACGGTATTGAAATAGCAGTCGATAAAGAGAATTATCAGCCGGCTCTGGAAGAAGTTTTTGTTCAAAGCAACAAACTTATTCGTGATTTAAGTTCACTCACTGTGAGCCAAGGGAAGTTCTACAACTTAGACGGCTCTCAGGAGAGTGGTTCTATCGTCAAAGTCGGGAACATTGCAAGCTATGGTGTTTCACCGAAAATATCTGCTGCCCTAGTTCCAGCCGGAGAAGGAAACTTGAAAGTTTGGAATGCTCCCCAAGCTGCTTCAACTGCCGAGAATCTTAAAAAATCAGATCTCTCAAAACCTTTAAATATTTTTATTTATGAAAACACTGCTCAAGAGATAGAAAATACACAAGAGCAAAGTGTTATGGACATTATTAATTCTGCCGGAATCATTGGCTGGATAATTGTTGCGATTGGTGCTGTTGGTCTTTTACTTGCCCTGCTTCGTAGCATCTTTTTGGCGAGTGCGAGTTCTTCAACCGCTAACTTAGCTGCATCTACACTTTCTAAACTTTTGGAAAAGGGTGTTGATGGCGCACTAGAGTACCTAAAAAGCAAAAAAGGCTCAACTGCCCGTGTACTCAAGGCGACTATTCGTAACCTTGACAGAGACCGTGAACACATTGAAGACATCGTAGCTGAGTCTATCTTGCATGAGAGCGGAAGACTGGATAAATTCGGTTCTATTCTTATGGTTATTGCGGCTGTAGCGCCTCTTTTAGGTCTTCTTGGAACAGTTACGGGAATGATAGCTACCTTTGACATCATTACAGAATTTGGAACGGGTGATCCGAAGTTATTGTCTGGCGGTATCTCCATAGCTCTTGTTACTACAGAACTTGGTCTTATAGTTGCCATTCCTGTTTTAATGATAGGCAATATGCTTGGTGGTTGGGCTGAGAGAGTGAAGGACAATATGGAACATTCTGCTCTTCACCTTATCAACGAGTACAACAAACAGAAGTAAAAAATGGAATTTATAACGCAATTTTTAGAGTATATGCAAAGCGGTGGTTACGTCATGTGGCCTCTTGCGGTCTCAGTTGTCGTACTTTGGTACGCCTTGGGTTTTCGCTTTCATTCGCTTAAACGCGGCTCAAATGCGAATGTCCGTAACTTAGTAAGAAAATATGACACGGGTGCCAGAACAGTTCCAAGGGGAGTTATTGACTCTGCCATTGTTGAAGCACTCTCTATTGTAAGTGCTTACGGCCGAAAATCATCAAGCAGAAAATATCTTGACGATGCTTTTAATAAGTACAAACTAGAAACTACCCAGTTTGAAACGCTTATTAGAACCATTGTTGTAGCTGCACCTTTAATAGGTTTGCTAGGTACTGTTATAGGGATGATTGAAACATTTGACTCATTGGCGAGTGCTTCACTCTTTTCTCAAACAGGCGGTATTGCAGGTGGTATTTCACAAGCACTTTTTACAACACAGTTTGGGCTCGTTGTTGCAGTTCCCGGTTTAATCATAGGAAAAATCCTTGACAGAAAAGCCGACACAATGGAACTTGAACTTGAGCAGATCAAAGATATATTATGTTCAGAAGGAGTATAGATGCGTTTTAGACAAAAAAAATCGCAAGAGAGTACTGTAGATATGTCACCGCTTATCGATATGGTTTTTATCCTATTGATATTTTTCATGGTGAGTTCTACATTTGTAAAAGATATGAAACTTGATTTGAATCGTCCGGGTGCATCATCGGCCTCAAAAGCTTCGAGCAAAGTCATCCGCGTTTATATAGACAATGTCGGTGAAACTTACGTAGATGGTCAGCCTGTTAAAACTTGGGCGATTCAGGGAAAACTCAGAGACATGCTCCGTGCTTCGACCGAAAAATCAGTACTTGTTGTAACCGATGAGACTGTTGCTGTTGAAAAGCTCATCGACGTTGTTGACCAATGCCGCCTAAGCGGTGCAAAAGACGTGGCAGTAGCGACTGAAAAAGAAGTTGGCTAAGGTGAAAAATATAAAAAACCATCTCAAAGCATCTTTATGGATGCTATTTGGTATCTTTTTTGTATTGAATATCGTTATTTTGATGAACAGT
>JAHJFL010000093.1 GCA_018824795.1 bacterium
ATCTTTCTAAAAATGTGTTATATAAATTGCTTACTGTTAAAACCAATTTTGCATAGTGCTTATTTTCTTCTCTAAGATTTGAAAGTTCTACTCTTAATTGACTTAAAAACTCATGCTGTTCTTCGTCAAGTAACTGAGGCAGATCCTTCTCCGGGTGTGTAGTCATAAGGGTTGATATTTCGTAATCTATCATCGCTTTTTTATTTTCAAAACTTTTAAGCTTCTCTTCTTTTAGAGAGAGTCTGGAGAACTGTTCATCATTCTTTGCCTCTTTTATATCTCTTATGTCCGATTGCGTAATTTTGATAAGGTCCCTTAAATCTCTAAGAGCCCCTTGTAAATGATGAGACAACATATCTAACTCCTCTAATATTTTAAAAACTACAGCAACTCTTGCGCAATTTTTTCAGATAAAGCCTGCAAATCAACTTTGTACTCTCCAGAGTTAATCGCTTCTTTTATTTTTTCTATCTTACTTGTGTCACCTTGCTTGGAAACACTCGAACTACCCGTTCCTTTCGCATCTTTTGTTTCACCAAAAGCGGCTGCATTCGCAGTGCGAAGAGCCGAACTATTTGTTTGTGAAATCATCTTCTATCCTTTTTATATCTTCAATATTTTATATACAGCTATATCGACATAAAAAGTAAATATTTTAGCTATTTTACTATTATACGTTCAAACGAACACGTCCGTTTGAGTGGCAGGGACAGAATGTCCCTACAACCCCCTAAATCTTCCTCCATCTTTCGGATGTAGGAGAGAGCTCATTACACATACCTGTCATTAAGCTTTTTGACTCAAATAATCATAAAGCATTTGTGAAAAACCAAAGCTTCCTGCACTGGCTTTAGAGAGCTCTTCTCTAAACATAGACTTATATATTTTGTCACCAGGATCATTCTGCTGAGAGAAAAGATTTTTCTCATCTTTTGAAGACTCATCTAAGAGCATCTTGACTATGACCGATTCAAAAGCATCCGTCTGTGCACGAAGCTCAGCATCTTCCGCCTTTGGGTCAATCTTAGGTACTGTATGTTGCTGTGCCATTTGTTGCATTTGCGCATTGATGGCGTTTAATCCTAAATAACTCATTATATAACCTCCAGTTCAGCTGAGATACTTCCCGCACTTTTCATAGCCTGTAAAATAGCTATGATATCTTTTGGCGTAGCTCCCAGTTTTTGCAGTGAACGTACAAGATTGGCAACTGTCGTTGTCCCTTCTTTAGTATATATCTCATTTTCATTCAAACCAATCACCAGGTTTTCATCTATAATAACCGCGCCCGCAGGTTTTGACGGTGTAGCCTGCTCGTTGATTTTTATGGTGATATCCCCATGTGTCAAAAGAATTGGCTTCACTTCTATACCGATACCGGCAACAATGGTTCCCGTTCTCTCATTGATTACTATTTTATTCTTAGAGTTATAATCCATGTCAATCTCTTGGACTTCTGCCAAAAACTCTATCATAGATTTATTTTCAGGTCTTTTGAGTTTAATTGTTCTTGGGTCCATAGCAACCGCAACCTGAGTGGCGTAAAACGTATTCACCGCTTTTTGAATAGCTACGGAGTTTTTGAAGTTTGATTCTTTGAGTGAGAGTGTTGCGTATTCCTGGTGGTACAAATCAATACTGATTTCTCTCTCCACAATACCGCCGGCATAAACCATCCCCACAGTAGGATGAGATTCGCTACCCGCACCTTTTTCATTTCTACCGCCAATACTCACTGAACCTTGAGCAAGTGCATAGATTTTTCCATCCACCCCTTTAAGAGGTGTCATGAGCAGTGTTCCGCCTTCAAGAGACTTTGCATCTCCAATGGAAGAGACTACGATGTCAAACTGGTCACCCTGTCTTGCAAAGGGTTTGAGTGTAGCCGTAACTACAACAGCGGCAACGTTTTTAGATTTGATATCTATGGAGTTCATATCTATATTCATAGACTTGAGCATATTCGCAATAGACTGGAGTGTGAATTTTGAAGTTGTTCCGTCCCCTGTTTTTTTGAGACCAACTACCAGAGAGTAGCCTATAATCTGATTCTCACGAACCCCGACTATATTGGCTACATCATTGATTTTAGTCGCAAAAAGGCTTGAGACCAGAAGTAAAAAAAGTATAAATGTTTTCATTCACCATCCTTAGATGATGAAATGTAGCAATAGTTATTCCATTTTTTTAGATTGTTATTCTCGAAAAACAAAGTTTTTAGTAGCTTTAGGGGGTTGTAGGGACTTTAGTCCATGCCACTAAAATGGACAAGTTCATTTTAGTGCGTAACATTAGATGGATAGATACGTGAGGCTTGTATTTCCGAATTTTTTGGATTTTAACTGGAGAAAAGTTCCTATCTGCTCAGGTATTTCTAAACCTGTCATATGCTCAATTATAATCAATTTAACACATTCTCTTGGAAGTGAAGCAATCATCGCCATCATTTTTTCATAAATATCTTCCATCCCTTCACGTATGCTAAAAGGCGGGTCAATGTAAAAATACGCATCTGTTTTGGCTTTTTGCAGCATTTTAACAGCTGCATTTATATTTGCAAAACTGTCGCCCGATAGAACTGTACAGGCACTAGGGTCTGTCAAAGCTATGTTTTCTTTCAGTACTTTGAGTGCGTCACGGTCTTGTTCCATAAAGATGATACTTTTGGCTCCGCGGCTCAGTGCCTCAAGTCCAATTGAACCGCTTCCTGAAAAAACTTCAACAAAGGTAGAGTCTATGATTTCAAACTGAAGGGTGTTAAAAAAAGATTCTAAGACAATGGATTTCGAACTTCTTGTTGTTGTTTTTGATGGAAGTTTGAGAACTCTGCCTTTAAACTTTCCCGAAATAATTTTTTTACTTATTGGCTTATTTTTCATAAAATGCCTTGATTGCGTTTATGATGTTATGCTGATACTCTTTTGTCAACAGTTCTATTCTTCGCTCCAAAATATCAAAGTTAATCGGTTCATCTCTTTCTAAGGGCTCTTTTTCTACCACTCCACTCTCATGTCCCATAGACTCGTACTTGTTTTCAAGTGCAAGAATAAGTTGAGACTTTGAAAATGGTTTTTTCAAATGAGCCTTTTCATTGCCTGCTATATAAAAGCATTTTACATCATTGAGACACTCTGTATCTCTTACTACAATATCACAA
>JAHJFL010000094.1 GCA_018824795.1 bacterium
ATTGCTGCATTCTTTGACGAGACTATACAAGCAAAATGTGAAGAAGTTATCGCTAAATACCAACCAATGGTAGATGCGGTTGTTAATAAATTTCGTCCTCGCCTAGAAGGCAAACAAGTAATGTTGTTCGTTGGTGGTTTACGCCCTCGTCACGTTATTGGTGCTTATGAAGATCTAGGTATGGAAGTTATTGGTACAGGTTATGAGTTCGCTCATGATGATGACTACAAACGTACAAAAGATGAGATTTTCAGATCTACTGTAATCTATGATGATGTTAATGAATACGAACTTGAAGCTTTTGTTAAAAAACTTCAACCGGATTTAGTAGCTTCAGGTATCAAAGAGAAATATGTATTTCAAAAAATGGGTCTTCCATATAGACAAATGCACTCTTGGGATTATAGTGGTCCTTACCACGGGTATGACGGTTTTGCAATTTTCGCAGCAGATATGGATCTTGCAATAAACTCTCCAGTATGGGCTCATACAATAGCTCCATGGGATAAAGTAGGAGAAGCGTAATGCAAGATATAAACAATATAGTAAACGGTAAAGACCTTTTCAAAAAGCCGGAGTACCAAAAAGTACTTGCCGATAAAAAAGAGTTTGAAGGTGGTTATGGTGCAGTAAATCCTGCTAAAACTGCGGAGATTGCTGAGTGGACTAGAGGCTGGGATTATCGTGAGAAAAACCTTGCTCGTGAAGCTATTACTATTAACCCTGCAAAAGCATGTCAACCACTTGGTGCCGTAATGGTAGCACTTGGTTTTGAAAATACAATGCCGTACGTTCATGGTTCTCATGGATGTGTTGCGTATTTCCGTTCATACTTTACTCGTCACTTCAAAGAACCGACACCATGTGTGTCTGACTCTATGACTGAAGATGCTGCGGTATTTGGCGGTCTTGTAAACATGAAAGATGGTTTGAAAAACTGTGCTGCAGTTTACAAACCTGAAATGATTGCAGTTTCTACTACATGTATGGCTGAAGTTATCGGTGATGACTTGTATGCGTTTGCTGTTGCTGCAAAAGAAGAAGATGCTGGTGAGTTTTTAGCGGAAGATTTCCCTATTACTTATGCACATACTCCTTCATTTACTGGTAGCCATATTACTGGTTATGACAACATGATGCACGGTATTATCTCTCAGCTTACTGAAGGTAATAAAAAAGAAGAAAAAAATGGCAAAATTAACATTATCCCTGGATTTGAAACTTACATAGGTTCAATCCGTTCTGTTAAAGCTATTGTAGAAGCTTTTGGTGCAGAATACACAATGTTAGGCGACCACTCTGATCAGTGGGATATGCCGGCTGGTGAGTACAGCATGTTTGCAGGCGGTACACCAATCGCAGATGCGAAAGATTGTATTAATGCAAAAGCAACTATATCTTTACAAAAGTATGCAACTATTAAAACTATGAAAATGGCTAAAAAATGGAAACATGCTGGCGGTACTTCTAACCCAATCGGTTTAAAAGGTACTGATGAGTTCGTTATGAAACTCGCTGAGTTAACTGGAATGGAAATTCCTGCTAAACTTAAAACTGAACGTGGTCGTTTGGTAGATGCAATGCAGGATTCTTATCCGTATATGCACGGTAAAAAATTCGCAATCTGGGGAGATCCTGACTTTTTAGTAGGTATGGTTTCTTTCTTGGTTGAGATGGGTGCTGAGCCTACTCACGTTCTTTGTAACAACCCGGTTCGTGGTTGGGAAGATGAAATTAGAGCAATTCTTGATACATCTCCTGCAGCGCACGATTGTCACATCTGGGCTGGTAAAGATTTATGGCACATGCGTTCATTACTCTTTACACAACCGGTTGATTTCATGATCGGTAACAGCTACGGTAAAGAGTTAATGAGAGATACAGATATCCCATTGATCTATATTGGTTTCCCAATATTTGACCGTCACCACCTACACCGTTATTCAATTAGCGGATACGATGGCGCTCTAAACTTGTTAACTTGGATTACGAACAAAGTTCTAGACAAGCTTGATGAAGATACAAAAGGTATCGCATCAACTGACTACTTCTTCGACTTAATCCGTTAATCGTCTTATATTCATTTCTTCCAAAATTGTCGTCCTTCCCTCAAGGGCGACAAACCTTCACTCTTCTAGCCATTAGAACTAGTATGTAATATGCATTTATAACTCAAAAAGGATATCCCTATGAGCAGTGTAGAAGAGCATATAAAATCAAAATTGATAAAAGAAATTTATACAGACATTGATAAGATGTACGATTTTATGGTGCAGCATTATGTATTAAGTGATGACCATCATGATCTTGTTATCAAACATCTTAACAAATTTAAAGACCAAATCTATCTAATCTCCCTAAACAGTAAACTTTCCTAATGACATATCATGTAGTACTTGAAAAACTGTGTTTATGCGCAACGCAGAAGCAAACGCAGCAAATACGAAGTTTTAATACCAAAGAAGAAGCTCAGGAACATGCCTATGAGTGGGCAGACGCTTTAAACAACTCTTTTTGCGGTAAACACGGTTTTGATGTGGCAGAAGTGGGTGACAATTTTGTCATCAGTGTAGAAGTTGGTGGGTTTATGGAGGCTTGCGAGTTATAAGTAAGCTTTCTAAAACCTTCTCTAAGAACCTATTTTTAGGACTTTTAGCCTCAATAAGAACACTTAATGCATTTATACAAATGAAATAAAAATTAAGGATATAATTATGGAATATCATGTTGTAGTAGAAAAAATGTGCGGATGTGCTAAACGCAAGAATATGCCTCAGATAAAAACTCTTGACGACAAAGAAAATGCACATAGAATAGCACGTGCCTGGGCTCAGGAGATGAACGAAACATTTTGTGGGAAACATGAGTTTGATGTG
>JAHJFL010000095.1 GCA_018824795.1 bacterium
CTTCTGGGCGTACCACTTAGTTAATGTCTGAAGAGACATAAAACACTTATCTACATGCGGATGTGGTGAAATTGGTATACACGCCAGACTTAGGATCTGGTGCCGTAAGGTGTGGAGGTTCAAGTCCTCTCATCCGCACCATCGACTTTTAAACCCCTAAAATACGATACTTCAAAAACTCTTTAAAACTTATTCTTTCAAAATATTCCAACTCTAATATCAAATAGAATTTTCATCTAAAATTAACTAGCTAAACTTTTACTTATTTCACAAAAAATACTTCATACGGCATCTCTTTTTGCCAATTCAAATACTATTTACTATCGTCATATGGCATCATGTGTCAATTAAAGTGCATTCAAAGTTTGAATAGTGTATTATCCTACACATTTTTATTAACATTAGGAAACGGTCTTGAGCAACGAAGAGTTAGAATTAGCAATACTAAAACAGGCAGATGCTATGTCATCGCAAAAATCTTTGGCGAACGAGATAGGTTTTAGTGTAGGAAAGATTAACTATGTACTTAAAGCTCTTGTAGACAAAGGTTTCATAAAAGCCGAAAGATTCCTTACATCTGACAATAAAACAAAATACAAATACCTCCTCACAGATGACGGCATAAAAGAGAAGATGCACCTCACAAAAAAGTTCATTGTCAGAAAAAAAGCTGAGTATGAAGAGCTTCAAAAAGAGCTCGAAGCAGATACGCTTAAATGGGGTGGGCAAAATAAATGAGTAAACGCAACATTTTAATAACAGGCGGAGCAGGCTACATAGGCTCTCACGTTGCCAAACAACTCCTTGAAACAACAACTCACAACATAACAGTTTTGGACAATCTCAGTACGGGAAGTACGGCAACATTAGATACTCTTAGAAGCATAAGAGAGTTCGCGTTTGTAGAGTTGGACTTAAAAGAGTTTGGTCAGGTAGCAGGACTTTTAAACGCAAACAACTTTGACACCATCATCCACTTTGCAGCGAGCATAGTCGTACCTGAGTCAGTTGAAAACCCTATTCAATACTACATGAACAACACGGTAAATACTACAAACCTCATTAAATGCGCTGTGGAGTCTGATGTAAAAAGATTTATCTTCAGTTCTACTGCTGCTGTTTACGGTGAACCGACAAACCTGCCAGAAACAGGCATAGATGAGAATTACCTCACCAACCCCATCAACCCATACGGCATGTCTAAACTTATGAGTGAAAGAGTCTTGCAAGACACGGCAAACGCAAACAAAGAGTTTAAATTTGTAATCTTTAGATACTTTAACGTTGCAGGTGCAGACATAAATTTCACGGCTAACAAACTTACTCCAAGAATTGGCCAAAGCTTTCCAAACGCAACTCACCTCATAAAAATAGCTTCTGAATGTGCAACAGGCAAAAGAGCAAAAATGGCAATATTTGGAGATGACTTTAGCACTCCAGACGGAACAGGTGTTAGAGATTACATCCATGTAGACGACTTAGCAGATGCACACATAAAAGCCATAGACTATCTACAGGCAAACGCAAGTGACATATTTAACGCAGGTTATGGCAAAGGCTACAGCGTAAAAGAAGTCATAGAGACTATGAAGAAAGTGACTTCAACAGACTTTACGGTGGACATTGCGCCAAGACGGGCAGGTGATCCGGCTGCGTTAATCTCCAACAATACAAAAATAAAATCTAAAATGAACTGGACTCCAAAATACAATGACTTAAGCTTTATTTGTCAGAGTGCTTTTGAGTGGGAAAAAGGAACTAAATAATGTCATATAAAATAGCAATTGCAGGCACAGGATATGTAGGACTTTCAAACGGAATCTTACTCGCACAACATAATGAAGTAGTAGCACTGGACATCATTCCAGAAAAAGTGGAAATGCTTCAAAACAAAATCTCTCCAATAGAAGACAAAGAGATAAGTGAGTACCTCAAAAAAGATGGTTTGAACTTTAGAGCAACTTTGGACAAAGTGGAAGCTTACACGGGGGCTGACTATGTCATCATTTCCACTCCGACAGATTATGATGAAACTACAAACTACTTTAACACAAAAAGCATTGAGTATGTTATCGCAGATGTTTTAAGCATTAATCCAAACGCAACTATGGTCATAAAATCAACCATCCCGGTTGGTTACACAAAGATGATAAATGAAAAGTTCAATACAACAAACATCATCTTCTCACCAGAATTTTTAAGAGAAGGTCAAGCGCTTCATGACAATCTTTACCCTAGCAGAATCATCGTCGGTGAAAAATCAGACCGTGCTATGATATTTGCGGGCTTGCTTGAGCGAGGGGCCATTAAAAAAGGGATTTCCGTACTTTTTACAGACTCAACTGAAGCAGAAGCTATTAAACTCTTCTCAAACACTTACCTTGCCATGAGAGTTGCTTACTTTAACGAGTTGGACTCTTACTGTGAACAGCATAGCCTAAACGCAAAGGACATTATTAGCGGTGTAGGACTTGATCCAAGGATTGGGACACATTACAACAACCCTAGTTTTGGTTATGGCGGCTACTGTTTTCCAAAAGACACCAAACAACTCAAAGCAAACTTTAGCGATGTACCAAATAACCTCATAGGCGCAATCGTAGATGCTAACGAGACAAGAAAAGATTTTATAGCAGAATCTATCATCAAAAAACTAACCAATAATTCAAAATTAAAAATTCAAAATTCAAAATTAAATACCGTAGGCATCTACAGACTCATTATGAAATCAGGAAGCGATAATTTCAGAAGTTCCGCAGTGCAGGGAATCATAGAAAAGCTCCAAGCTAAAAACATAGAAGTAATAATCTACGAGCCAGTCTTGCAAGAAGAGAGTTTTGAAGGGCTCAAAGTGATTAAAGAGCTTGCAGAGTTTAAAACTCTCTCAGATGTTATAGTAGCAAACAGAATGGAAGATACTCTTTTGGATGTAAAAAAGAAAGTTTATACTCGCGATATTTTTAACTCGGATAGCTAGAGATGAAAATAAAGACTCAGGGCTTAACTGTTGTAGGAAGTTTAAAGTAATATGAACTTAAAAACTATCAAATCACTTATATCCAATGGTGAAAATTTGACCGTAGAATTTAAAGAGTCAAAAAATAAGCTCAATAAAGATGTCTATGAAACAGTTTGTGCATTTTCAAATCGAGCTGGCGGTCATATACTTTTGGGTGTAAAAGATGATGGTAGTATTATTGGTATTGATGAAGACGCTATCGAAAATATGAAAAAGGATTTTGTGACAACTACAAACAACCCTCAAAAATTTAGCCCACCTCTATATCTTAACCTAGAAACGATAGAGATAGAAAACAAAAAAGTTTTGCATATAGAAGTACCACAAAGTAAATCGGTTCATACCCTAAATGGCAAAATCTTTGACAGAAACAACGAGAGCGATATAAACATTACGGGACAAAACGCAAATATTGCTAATCTTTATCTTCTCAAGCAAGATATACATACAGAAGATAAGATTTTTCCTTTTATAAGTATGAATGATTTTGACCTGGACCTCATAAAACGAATAAGAATAGTAGCATCAAACAGACGAGTCGATACGCATCCCTGGGAAGGATTGAATGACTTTGAGCTTCTTAGAAGCTCAGGACTTTATAAAGTTGATAAAACTACAAACAAGGAAGGATTTACTCTCGGGGCTATTTTACTTTTTGGTAAAGATGAAACTATTGTAAATGTCTTGCCTCACCACAAAACAGACCTCATTCTTCGTAAAGTAAATCTTGATAGATATGATGATAGAGAGATTATTACTACAAATCTCATAGACAGTTACTATAAGATGATGGAATTTGTAAAAAAACACCTAAACGATCCTTTTTATCTAGAGGGCGATATGCGAATAAGTCTCAGAGATAAAATCTTTCGTGAAGCAGTAGCAAACAGCCTGATACATAGAGAATATAGCAGTGCTTATGTTGCAAAAATGATAATACTTAAAGATAAAGTAGTCTTTGAAAATGCAAATATTCCACATTTCTATGGAGAGCTAAACCCTGCCAATTTCACACCGTATCCGAAAAATCCATCTATTGCTAAAGTATTTCGTGAGATAGGTTTTGCAGATGAACTTGGAAGTGGAGTGAAAAATCTTTACAAGTATGCAAAAGCATATGGCGGAAGTAATCCGGTTATAGTTGAGGGTGAGGTTTTTAGAGTGGAAGTAAAGTTAAAAGAGATAGAAGAAAATGCACCTCTAAATGCACCTCTAAATGCACCTCTAAACGCAACACAAGAAAAGATTTTAAATGCTATACAAAACAATCCCAATATCTCTTATGATGAGATTGCCAAAGAAGTTGGTAAAAATAGAACAACAATCATGCGAGGCATTCAAAAGTTAAAAGAGTATGAACTCATAATACGAGTCGGAAGTGACAAAACCGGATACTGGAAATTAAACATCAAAGGGAGTGATGAGAATGAAAACTAAAAAGATTTTGCTAACAGGAACAGCAGGCTTTATAGGTCATGCTTTAGCAAAGAAACTTTTAGCGCGCGGTGATGAAGTTGTCGGACTTGATAATATAAATGATTACACTACTGAAATACCCAATAAAGAAGGATTGTTATGGCTGATTTAGTAGTATACAAAGAAGGAGAGCTTTTTGAAAATCGAACTATTCAGAAATACTTAATAGTTCAACAAGAAGGAAATAGAGAAGTAAAAAGAGAAATTGAACATTATAATCTCGATGTCATAGTAGCCAATAGACTAGAAGATACTCTCTCAGATGTAAAAGAGAAAGTTTATACTAGAGATATATTTAACTCTGATAGCTAGGAAAATAAATGAACGAACCAATCAAATACAACGACGGAGAGATAGAGCTAGCTGTTTCGGTTGAACATGAAACTATTTGGCTTACTCAAAAACAAATAGCAGAGCTATCTGAAGTTACAAAACAAAATATTAGTTTGCACACAATAGAGATATTTAAGAGCAAAGAACTTAATAAAAACTCAACTGTCAAGAAATACTTGACAGTTCAAAAAGAGGGAAATAGAGAAGTTTCAAGAGAACTAGAGCATTA
>JAHJFL010000096.1 GCA_018824795.1 bacterium
AAGTGTTATAATTTGGATTATGCAAATTGGATTTAATACTTTGTACGACATCGGTTCTGCCTACACAATCAAACTCAACGGTAGAGAGACGCTTGTTATTGAGGAAGATAAGCTTAGAAGTGTAAAAAAAAGTGATAGTGAAAAAGCAGCAAGTGAAGTCCAAGAAGAGCAAGAAAAAAAAGATATTCTCAAAGCAAATGGACCAGAAAAGCTCAATGATGCTGAGCAAAAAATACTCAACGACTTAGCTTCAAGAGACTCTCAAGTACGGGCTCATGAAGCAGCGCACCAAGCAGCTGGCGGTGGTATGACTGGAGCCGCTTCTTTCACTTATCAGCAAGGTCCAGATGGGAAAATGTACGCCATTGGCGGTGAAGTTTCCATAAGCATGAAGAGTGGCTCTAGCCCCGAGGAAACTATCGCAAACGCAAGACAAATCGCAGCGGCTGCCATGGCAGCGGGAAGTCCGAGCCCTCAAGATTTTGCAGTCGCTTCAAGTGCCAGAGTTATGGAGATGAAAGCCCAACAACAACTGGCAAGAAAAGAACAAGATGCAGTTATGGGTAAAGAGGTTTACAAAAATGAAGCCAATCAAAATAACTTTACTAAAGATAAAAAAGAAGATGAAAACAGCCTAAGGGAAGTAGCTACTCCCGCCTAAGCTTCTTTATTTATAATAGAGAATCCTAAATCATTCATAGCCATATCTACCATTTGGGTAGCTTTTTGCATAGTTATTTGAGAAATTTCAGGAAGCTTTCCACCCCACATCTCTTCAGCTTGCTTAAATCCTTGAAGCATTCCTTCCCGGCCAGCACGGAGCCTACTTTCATCACCACCGGCACCATTTATGACAAAGTCAGCTATTCTTTGAGAAGTTTGCTTTATCCCAAAAATGCCATCTTCACTTACGAGCTTCGCCGCTTCATCTTTAGAGAGTTCTGCAATTGGTTTTCCGCCGTAACCTATATCGTTTAGAAAACTTTGGAATTCATCATAAGCTTTTGTAAATTTATCGTCTAACTTTAAGAGATTAGTCTGAACTGAGGTTGCCTGGAATGTAAAAGCATTTGCATTTTGAACAATCTGCTCCTTAAGCTCTTTTGCCTCTTCCATACTCAACTTCTCTGTGTAAAGACTCTTTACACCAGTAAATTCCTGCACCGTTTTCACACTGTTCTGATTTGCCGAAACTTTCATATTAAGCTCCTAATTTTAGACTCTTGTAGTAACACATAAATCGACATTTTCATGTTTTTTTTTAAAAATTTACAAAAATTATACACCGATTAGATATTTTAGGTATAATATTTTCGATGAAAGATGAGGCTCGAGTTCATCTTTAGTGTGTAATTTTGTTTTTTGCTCAATTGTTACCTAAAGACTCTCCAAATTTCGACTCCACTTCTAAGAAGTGATTTTTTAAAAAGTAGGTACTACAAATGGCAGAATTACAACAAGGATCAGTAAAGTGGTTCAATGAAGAAAAAGGCTATGGCTTTATTCAACAAGATAACGGTGGAAAAGATGTATTCGTACACTTTCGCCAAGTTAACAACACTGGTCATGGTCGTGTTTCACTTGCTGAAGGTCAAAGAGTTTCTTTCGAAGTAGGCGAAGGTCAAAAAGGTCCACAAGCAGAAAACGTTACTGCTCTGTAATCTTATAAAACGCTTTTACAGGCTTTTTAGCCTGTAAAACTTCTAAAGACTTTCCAAAACTTCAATACACTCCATTGCAATTTCAAGTTCTTCGTCTGTTTCAATTACTAAGCTTTTTATATCTTTAAATAGTGCACTTTCTAAAACTCTCTCTCGTATATAAGCAGAATGTTCTCCTATGCCGCCTGTAAAAACAATGGCATCTACCCGACCTAAAAGTGCCATATAAGCACCCACATATTTTTTAATACGTCGTATCATCATTTCAAGCGCAAGTTTTGCTTTTTCATCTGTAGAATCTATTAAAGAACGAACATCATTCTCCCCACAAATACCGATTAAACCAGATTTTTTATTCAGTAAAGTATCTACTTCATCTGCACTCATCTCTAGTTCTCTTTGCATATAAATAACAATTGCTGGATCTATATCTCCACATCTTGAACCCATTATAAGACCTTCAAGCGGTGTAAAGCCCATAGATGTATCTATACTTTTGCCATTCTCTATAGCACAGGCACTCGCTCCGTTTCCAAGATGAAGTGTTACAAGATTGAGTTTACTTAAATCTTTACCCAAAATTTCGGCCGCTTTTTTAGAAACATACGCATGCGAACTTCCGTGAAAACCATA